>JBBRGE010000008.1:0-16948 GCA_038241045.1 Hyphomicrobiales bacterium
CGTTTGTTCAACATGTCCTCGGAGAGGTTGCGATGCGACTTCTCCATCCGGTCGCCGCGCGATGCCGCCACGTCGCGGTCCTTCAGGCAGGCGACATATTCTGTTGAGCCCGCCGCGTTGCCTTGCGAGCGGCAGATTGCGTCATCGTCGGTGGCGGCGGCCGGCTGGTTGCGTTCGAACTGCGCGCAGCCCGACAGCAGCGTCGCGGCGACTCCCAGCGCCAGACAAAATCGTAAGGGGGACCGATGCATGGAGAATCCATTGTTGCGGGTACGACGCCGATGCCGCGGTGTTACTCAAGTTCGATGCTGCCATCGATCACATATGAGAGATCGGCGCCCGCGATGGTGAGCGTCATCTTGGCGGGCAGCTTTTCACTGCCCTTCAGCTTGCCGCTCTTGACGGCGTCGCGCACCGCCTTCTCGATCTCGCGCTGACTGCTGATGCCGACATTTTTCAGAAATTTTCGCAGGCTGCCGTTGAATTTTTCTTCGTTCATCGCTGTCTCCCTGACGCCCCGATATGGCCGTGAAATAAGGCTTATGCGCGGCTTCTACGTTCTGTCCTGAACCGCCGTCTTGATCTCCTCCAGCACCATCGGGTCCTCGATGGTCGCCGGCATGGTCCAGGGCTCGCCATCGACGATCTTCTTGATCGTGCCGCGCAGGATTTTACCCGAACGCGTTTTCGGCAACCGCGCCACCGTGATCGCAAGCTTGAACGCCGCGACAGGACCGATTTTCTCGCGCACCAAAGCGACGATTTCCTTCTCGACCTCGGCGACGGGTTTGGTCACGCCGGCCTTCAGCACGAGGAAGCCGCACGGCACTTCGCCCTTCACGCTGTCCTTGATTCCCAACACCGCGCATTCGGCGACGTCGGGATGCGACGCCAGCACTTCCTCCATGCCGCCGGTCGAGAGGCGATGCCCCGCCACATTGATGATGTCATCGGTGCGGCCCATCACGAACACATAGCCGTCATTGTCGATGTAACCGGCGTCGGAGGTTTTGTAGTAGCCGGGGAATTCGTTGAAATAGGCTTCCTTGCAGCGCTCGTCCTGATGCCACAGCGTCGGCAGACAGGCGGGCGGCAATGGAAGCTTGATGACGATCGAACCCATCGTGCCAGCGGGCAGCTTCTTCGATGCTTCATCGACCACTTCAATCTGATAGCCCGGCATCCCGACCGTCGGCGAGCCGTGCTTCACCGGCAGCATGCCGACTCCGACCGGATTGCCGGCGATGCACCAGCCGGTTTCGGTCTGCCACCAATGATCGATCACCGGCACTTTCAATTGCTGCTCGGCCCATTCGACTGTCGGCGGGTCCGCGCGCTCGCCTGCGAGAAACAGCGTTCGGAATTTCGCAAGATCGTATTTGCGGATGAAGGTGCCGTTGGGATCTTCCTTCTTGATCGCGCGAAACGCCGTCGGCGCTGTAAAGAACGCAACGGCCTGGTGTTCGGAGATCACGCGCCAGAACGCGCCGGCGTCCGGCGTGCCGACGGGTTTGCCTTCATACATGATCGAGGTCGCGCCATGAAACAGCGGCGCATAGATGATGTAGCTGTGGCCGACGACCCAGCCGATGTCGGAGCCGCACCACCACACTTCGCCCGGCTTGACGCCGTAGAGATTGAACATCGACCATTTCAGCGCGACCAGATGACCGCCATTGTCGCGCACGACGCCTTTCGGGATGCCCGTGGTGCCGGACGTGTAAAGAATATAAAGCGGATCGGTCGCCAGCACCGGCACGCAATCGGCGGATTTCTTCGCTTTGATGGCGGCATCGCGCAGCTCGTTCCAGTCGTGGTCGCGGCCCTTGACGAGATCGCAGCTTTCCTGCGCGCGTTGCAGGATCATGCACGCCTGCGGCTTCACGCTGGAAAGCCTGATCGCCTCATCGAGCAGCGGCTTGTATTTCACGATCCGGCCCGGCTCGATGCCACAACTTGCCGAGAGAATAAGTTTCGGCTGCGCGTCCTCGATGCGGGTCGCGAGTTCTTTCGACGCAAAGCCGCCGAACACGACCGAGTGCACAGCGCCGATACGCGCGCACGCCAGCATGGCGATCATCGCCTGCGGCACCATCGGCATATAAAGAATGACGCGGTCGCCTTTGGTGACGCCCAAATCCCGCATCACCGCACCGAGCGTCTTCACTTCATGCAGCAATTCGGCGTAGGTGAATTTTGTGATGGAATTTGTCAGCGGCGAATCATGAATCAGCGCCACCTGATTGCCGCGCGTCGCGATGTGACGATCCAGCGCGTTGTAACAAGTGTTGACCACGCCGCCGACGAACCACCGCCCGTAAAGACCTTGTGACGCATCGAACACTTTTTTCGCGGGCTCGATCCAGTCGATCTCGCGCGCCGCCTCGCCCCAGAATCCCTCCGGGTCGCGCAACGAACGGGCGTGCATGTCGGCGTAGCGGGCTTTTGCGTCGGTCATTGGCGTTGGTCCCGGCGAATTTTATCCTGATTGTCATGGCCGAGTAGTGTCCCGCCCATCCACGTCTCGTTGATTGCAAGCGTAGAAGACGTGGATGCCCGGAACAAGTCCGGGCATGACGATCTTGAGAGACGCGCTATTTCGTTCCGGTCTTGGGCTTCAGCGGCATTTGCGCGCCGGCCCGCTCGATTTCCTGAAACAACAGCTTGCGATTGGCGCGCGCGATCTCGAAATCAGGCTTCAGCCGGAGCGCTGCGTCGAGGTCGGTCAGCGCGCGGCGGCGATCGCCCTTGGCGCGCCACGCCATGGCGCGGCTGTTGAGCGCCTCAATGAACGCCGGATCGGTTTTCAACGCGGCGTCGTAATCCGCAATCGCAAGGTCGATAGCGCCTTTGGCGTTGAAGTCGTTACCTCGCGCCGTCAGTGCTTTGGCATCCAGCGCCCGAGGCGTCACGTCATCGCCTTTGCAGACGCTCATCGTGATCGCGTTGGTGCCGACCGGGCGTCCAAGAATGGCCGACAGATCCTGACATTTGCCCTCGGTGCAGATGCGCCACTCGCCTGCCAGTCCCGAATTGGCGAGCACGACTTCGGGCAACACCGGCAATTGCGGGGTCCAGCGGAAAAAACCATCGACAAGCCGCGCCTCCGGTGGCGGCACCATGCCCGCGCCCGAACCTTTCACGCGCGCTTGCACGATCTGAAGTCCCTGCGGCGCGACGCGCCAATCTTCCTGCCACTCGATCTTTTCGACCGAGTGCACCCACGACAGCGTGAATGCCGTCACCGTCAGTGATTTAACGACGCCAGCCGAGGCGAGACAAAAAGTCAAAGAACTGGGCTCAATTTTCCATACTCAAAGCGCTATGCAGTCGCGGCGACCGGCGCTGGCTTCTTGCGCCATTGCCAGAAGACCACGGCGATGGCGAGCGCAAGACCGAGTGGATCGCTGTAGTCGAACTCGCCCAGAAGAAACAGCGCAGCGACAAACGACACAATGCGCTCCGCAAGACTCATGCGCGTGAACAGAAATCCGATCGCCACCATTCCGAACAGCGCAATGGCAATCAACGCCTTGATGGAAGCATATGCAACCGCGCCGTAGAATCCGAATTGAAGCGCACGCGGGTCGCCGGGCTGCAACATCAGCGCCGGTGAATACACCGCGATGAATGGAATAACGTAGCCGGCGAGCGCGATACGCATCGCTTCCCAGCCGATCTTGTCGGGATTTTCTTTTGCGATAGGCGCGGCGGCCAGAGCCGCGAGCGCGACCGGCGGCGAGAGGTCGGCCATGATGCCGTAATAGAAAGCAAACATGTGGCTGACGATCAGCGGTACGCCCAACTTGTAAAGCGCAGGCGCTGCGAGCGCCGCCACGATGATGTAAGTCGGGATCGTCGGGATTCCGGTGCCGAGCAGGATCGACAGGAACATGGTCATGATGAGCGCGAGGAACAGGCTCTTGTCACCGAGACTGATCACCCAGCTTCCAAATATGGTGCCGACTCCCGTTTGTGTCATCATCCCGATGATGGTGCCGACGATGGCGCAGGCCATGCCAACTGTGAGCGCCGACTTCGCGCTATCGGCCAGAGAATCCCGACACGCAACCAGCGTTGCGCGGCCGCCTTGCGTGATGGCCGCAATGGCAACGAGGCCTGCGACGACGGCTGCGACGTAACGAATGTCAGGCGTGCCGCCGCCGATGCGGAGCAATGAGCCCGCGATCAGCGCAAGCCCGATCCAGAAAATGTAACGCAATGCCGTGCTGGAAAATCCCAGAACGATGCTGGCACCCAGAATGAGCGCAACCGTCAGTGCGAGCCCCATGCTGCCGGCGTAAAGCGGCGTGAAGCCTTCGAACAGCATGTAGACCAAGGCTGCCAGCGGCAGCACCAAAAACCAGCCGTTCAAAAGCGCTTTCCACGCGCTCGGAATGTCTTCCTTCTTCATGCCGACAAGGCCGTGCTTGCCTGCTTCGAGATGCACCATCCAGAAGGCGGACGCAAAATACAGCACTGCCGGAATGACCGCGGCTTTCACGATTTCGGAATACTGAACACCCAATGTCTCCGCCATGATGAAAGCGACGGCACCCATCACGGGTGGCATGATCTGCCCGCCCATCGACGCAGTGGCCTCGACGCCGGCCGCGAAGGCGCGGCGATAACCGAACTTGATCATCAGCGGAATCGTGAACTGTCCGACCGTGACGACGTTGGCAACGCCCGAGCCGGAGATTGTCCCCATCATGCCCGACGCGATGACGGCGACCTTCGCGGGTCCGCCGCGCGTGCCGCCGAACAGGCCGAGCGATACATCGGTGAAAAGTTTGATCATGCCGGCGCGTTCGAGAAACGAGCCAAACAGAATGAACAAGAAGATGTAGGTCGCTGACACGTAAATTGGCACGCCGTAGAAACCTTCGGTGCCGTAGGACAGATGCGTGACGATCTGATCGAACGCATAACCGCGATGATTGAGCGGCGAAGGCAGATACTGGCCGAACGCCCAATACACGATGCAGGCACCGCACATCAGCGGCAGCGCCCATCCCATCAGGCGGCGCACGCCGTCGAAAATCAGAATGCCGAGGATCGTGCCAATGACGAGATCGAGCTTTGTTGGATCGCCGTCCCGCTGAATCAATTCGGCATAATAGATGTATTGATAAAGGCCGCAGTAAAATCCAAACCCGCCGACGACCCAGCCGATCGCCCGCTGCCCATTGGATTTAGCGGTGAAGTTGGCGACAAGACCGTAGGTCAGAAGAATCAGAAACCCGACATGTATGCCGCGCACGGCCTGGCTGGGCAGGAAATTCCACGCGGCGATGAAAATCTGGAACACCGCAAAGACAATGCCCACCGCATAGGCGAGATGCCCCCAATTGCCGGGGCCGAATCCGACCGGAAAGCCGTGCTCGAAACTATCGAGTTCGACTTTGATTTTCTCGCCGGTGCCCGGTTCCTGCAGCATCGTTCGTTTCCTGAGTTTCCAAAACATCTTGATGCATTGTCATCACTGGGCTGGTCCCGGAGATCCCGATTGTAGTGGCACTATGGCCCATTCATCGAGATGGCCGGGACTTAGGAGAGCGAAGCGACGCCGCTCTTCGAACGGCTACGCCCGGCCATTACGCTTTTTTTAAATTTATGACGCTTTTTATATTTAATACGCTCCCGGAAGTTGGCGCGTTATTTCAAGAGTCCCTTTTCCTTGTAATACTTGATCGCGCCGGGATGCAGCGGCGCGGGACTTCCCATCGCGGCGTTCTCCAGTTTGATCTCTTTGCCGGCGACGTGCGCGTTCACCAGGTCCGGCAACGATTCGTAGACAAGCTTGGTCATCTGGTAGGCCAGATCGTCGGACACGGCTGAACTGGTGACGAGATAGTTCACGACGGCGGCCGTCGGCACATCTTCCTTCTGGCCGGTGTAGGTGTTGGCCGGAATGACGACCGAGACAAACGGAGGTCCGATCTTGTCAACGGTCGCCTTCGGCACCGACACGACATTGATCTGCGTCGAGCTGGACAGATCCTTCAGCGACGCAACGCCAAGACCCGCAGACTGCAGCGTGGCGTTGAGCTGGCGATTTTTCATCAGGTCAACTGACTCTGCAAACGGCAGATATTCGACCTTGCCAAGATCCTTGTAGGTCATATCGGCAGCTTTCAGGATCGCGCGCGAATTCAGTTCGGTGCCTGATTTGGGCGCACCGACCGAGAGCGTTTTGCCCTTGAGATCGGCCAGCGTCTTGATGCCGCTCTCGGCGGTTGCGACGATCTGAATGTAGTTCGGATAAATCGCGCCGATGGTGCGAAGTTTACCCAACTTGCTCTTGAAGCCAGCTTCTTCGTCGCCCTCAACGGCTGCTTTCAGAGAATCGCCGAGCGTGAATGCAAGTTCGCCGCGGCCCTGCTCGATCAGATTGAGATTCTCAACCGACGCCTTGGTTGCCTGGACCTGCGTCTTCACGCCTGAAATCTTGTCGCCGTAGATTTTTCCGATCGCGACACCCATCGGATAATAAACGCCGGACGTTCCGCCCGTCAGGATGTTGATAAATTGTTGCGCCTGCGCGGCGGGCGAAACCAGCACCGCGGCAGCGGCAGTTGCGGCAACGAATAGCATTCTTTTCATGGACATTTCCTCGTTTGAAGTTTGCCGGAAAGTGGACGCACGCGGCGATGCGGTCAACCCGCCGCGTGGACAAAGATCGCGCGCGGAGTGGTCCGACTAGACATTGGTATGAGGAAATATAAGGCGGCTGCCCTTGTTAAGGGACATTGCCAGCGTTGCGCCGCACAATCGGCGCTTGCGTTGACCTCCGGCATCCTTCAAATCATGGTGCTGCTGTCCCGCGTAGCAAACGCGCGTCCGGGAACAAATTCACCGGTTGTCCGATTGTCGCTGTCATGCCATCGCTGAATCCTGCCGCGCAGTCGGCTTCTCATCGCACCCGGAATTTACTCGCTGTTGCGATCGGTGCGGCCGCGCTGCTTCTTGTCGCGGGTGTCCTCTTGTCGTATGAAATTTTGCCGCCGCCCGATGTCGCACCCGTGATCGCCGACGAAGAGCGTTCGACCTATGCCAGCACGCCATGCGTCATCGCCAATACGCTCGACCGTGAACTGATCGGCAATCGCAAGCAAATCGAAGATCCGGACAAGTCGATCGAATTGCTGCCCTACGCCAACGAAAAAACTATTGCTGTGGTCACGTCCGATCCGCGCTGGTCGCGCGATAAGGCCTGTAATTTCGCCGCCGGGTTCGACCATATCGTCACGGTCTGGATGCGGCTTACAGGTTATCGGTCGCGCTGGGCGGAAGACGGACACTGGCGCTGGTAAATCGGCTGGGATTGGTAGATCTTGGGCGCGGGATTTCCGCACGCTTCGAGAGAATTATTTGAGCACGCTGCAACAAAGCCGTCCGAAACGCTCATTGCTGTCCGCCGATGGTGTCGCGGCACCATTGCGCCACGCTGTATTCCGGCGCATCTGGCTCGCCAGTCTGCTTTCAAATTTGGGCCTGATGATCAACGGCGTCGGAGCGGCGTGGGCGATGACGCAGATGACGTCGTCGGCCAACATGGTGGCGCTGGTACAGACCGCGCTGATGCTGCCGGTCATGCTGCTGTCGCTGGCTGCGGGCGCCATCGCCGACATGTACGACCGGCGCATCGTCGGACTTGCGGCCCTGTCGTTGGGAATGACCGGCGCAGTGACGCTTGCAGTGCTCGCGCATTTCAATCTGATTACGCCGATCAGTCTGCTGGTATTCTGTTTCATGATCGGCTCCGGCATGGCGCTGTTCGGGCCGGCCTGGCAGGCCTCCGTCAGCGAACAGGTGCCCGCCGAGACGCTGCCTTCTGCGGTGGCGCTCAACGGCATCAGCTACAACATCGCGCGCAGCTTCGGTCCGGCGCTCGGCGGCATCATCGTGGCGGCGGCGGGCGCGGAAACCGCATTCATCTGCAACATCGCTCTCTATATTCCACTGTTGGTCGTGCTTTATCTGTGGCAACGCACGCTCGAGCCGTCGCGACTCCCTCCAGAAAGATTGCGCCGCGCCGTCGTCTCGGGCGTTCGCTACATCATCCACTCGCCCAGCATTCGTATCGTGCTGTCGCGCACGCTGGTCACTGGAATTGCCGGCGGCTCGGTGCTTGCATTGCTGCCGCTGGTCGCGCGCGATCTGCTCGGCGGCGGCGCGCAGACTTACGGCGTGATGCTCGGCTGTTTCGGGATGGGCGGCGTGCTCGGCGCGTTGAATGTTTCGATCGTCCGCGACCGCTGGAGCAGCGAAGCTGCCATTCGCGGATGCGCGATGACGATGGGAGCGGCGATTATCGTGATGGCGGTGAGCCGCTGGCCGTGGCTGACCGGCGCGACGCTTGTGATTGCCGGCACCGCGTGGATGATTTCCGTGACGCTGTTTAACATCGGCGTGCAGCTTGCCACGCCCCGCTGGGTCGCGGGCCGCGCGCTGGCAGCGTTTCAGGCCGCAATTGCAGGCGGTGTCGCGGTCGGCAGCTGGATTTGGGGTTATGTAGCCAATATCACGAGCGTCGAAGGCTCGCTGGTGATAGCGGGCATCACGATGCTGGCATCGCCACTACTGGCCTTTTGGTTGCGCATGCCTTCAGTCGACGGCGTCAACAGCGACGCCACTGACGCGCTGGCCGAACCCGAAGTCAATCTTGCGATCACTGCGCGGAGCGGACCGATCGTCGTGGAAGTGGAATACCGCGTCAGCCCGGACCGCGCGCGCGCATTTCACGACGTGATGCAAAAAGTTCAGGCCACACGCCAGCGCAACGGCGCCTATGGCTGGTCTATCTCGCGCGATCTTGCCGATCCCCAATTGTGGACCGAGCGTTATCATTGCCCGACATGGCTCGATTATCTGCGTCAGCGCAGCCGCCCGACGCAATCCGAACGCGAACTCCAATTGCGCGCCGTTGAATTCCATATCGGCCCGGAGCCGATCAGAATTCGGCGCATGCTGGAGCGGCCGGTGGGTTCGGTGCGCTGGAAGGACGACACGCCGGATCGCGCGGGCGATGACGTGCTGTCGATGCCGAGTTCGGCCAACAGCGGCGTGTAAAATACTTTAGCGCCGAATTTCGCGGCGCGGCTTCACATCGCTGCGCTCAAACCAGCTGTTGGCGCGGTCGAACATGCGCCAATGAACTTTTTCCGCTTCCTGAAATCGTTCCGGTGACAGCCATACCCGCAATGATGCGATGGCGCGTTCCCATTCGGCGCGAACCGGGCGCGGCGTCCTGGACACATCGAACTGCTGGTGGTTGTTGTTCATCGTCGTCGCCCTTTTGCTGTGGGTCTGTTTTTTGCAATTCCGCAATCGACTCAACTTCAGGACATCAGGACAACGAATGCGAGGCCAAATCGCGGCCTGTGGATAACTCATCTTTCGAAACATGCGTCGAATGGAGCATTTCGCGTCTCCACTCGCCTCGCCTCATAGCTGCTATGTTCAGACGCGCGCAAATGGAACCGATATATTCGCGCGAATTCATTTTCGCAGTGAGAAATTAAAATGACGGAATTTTCCGCGCTGATGGCCAGCATGGTCAAGCACGACGACGGTTGCAGCGTGACCGCGAGCGATGACTGGCTGCAAGGGCGCACGATTTACGGCGGGCTTGCCGCCGCATTCTGTCTGGAAGCTGTGTCAAAATATTTCGGCGAGTTGCCGCCTTTGCGCTCGGCGCAGTTTTCTTTCGCCGGTCCCGCGTCAGGCACGGTCACGATCCAGCCCACAATCTTGCGGAAGGGGAAATCCACGGTCTTCGCCGCAGCCGATTTATCCGGCGACGCAGGTTTGGCCACGCGCGCGACGCTGTGTTACGGCGCGGCGCGCGAATCGGAACTGGCTCTCAACGCGGTCGACTCACTGAGCGTTGAGGAGCCCGACAAATATCCGGTGTTCCTCCGCGAAATGCCCGGACTGAATTTCGTTCAGCATTTCGACAGCCGACTGGCTGCGGGAAATTTTCCATTCAGCGGAAAGGAACCCACCATGACGCTGTGGCTGCGGCACCGCGACGAAACGGTGCCTGCATCGACAGTGGCGCTGGTGGCCCTTGCGGATGCGCCGCCGCCCGCCTCCATGGTAAAGTTCAAGAAATTTTCGCGGATCAGCACCATGACATGGTCGATGGATTTTCTCACCGACAAGCTTGAGACCGAAGGCGGCTGGTGGCTGGTGCGCACCACGGCGGAAACGCTTGCCGACGGTTACTCCAGTCAGGCGATGACGGTGTGGAATTCGCAGCGCAAGCCGATGATGGTGGCGCGCCAGAACGTCGCGGTGTTCGGATGATGCATGGCCGCAAATCGCTTTTGGTTTGCGGTCTTGCTGTTGGCGTGGCGCTGGGATCCGCCGCGCCGGTTGCGCGCGCGCAAACACCTGAGAAGAATTCCGCGACTGCGGCGGCGACACCGCAGCTGATGGCCGACTACCGCAAGAAACTTCTGGAATACACGGCGATCCGCCGCGCCTTCGACGACGAAGCCGAAGCGTATTGGAGTTCGATCACCGACAAGCGCAAGGCGCGGAATGCGAAGCGTCGCGCAGGCGAAGCCATCGTGGTGACGGATTATGTGCTGACGCATCCGACGATCTATTCAGGCCCACCGATGCCGGCCGATCCGAGCGGTGCGCCGCCGCCGAGACCGCCTCGCGCGCCTATTCCGGTGGTGGCGGATTTTCTGAGCAATGCGATGACGCAGTTTCAGTTTGCGCCGCGCAAGCCCGCATCCGAAATTGAATACAAGAAGGCCTATGCGCGCGTGGCGTCCAGCTTCGGTATTACAAAAGATCAAGCGGTACGAATCTACGGCTTCGAATCCGGTGGCAACGGCAAGTACGACATTCAGGCCGGGCTCGAGGGCAGCAACCCGAATGCGCGCGCGATTTCAACCGCTCTCGGCTACAACCAGTTGCTGACCACGAACACGATCGGTCTGCTTGCCGAACATGGCGGCATCCTCGTCAAGACTCTCAAGGACAAGGCCGCGCAATCGTCCGGCGCGCAGCGGCTTGAGCTTGAGAAAAAACTCGCGATCGTTCACCGCATGATTGCATTCTGCAAAACCGTCCCCAATGTCTGGAGCGAACACGAGAAGCTCGGGATCACAGCGCAAGGCCTCGGCGTTCACGCGCTCAATCTCGATAGCGATCTCGGACCATATCTGCAGACGCTGAAGCTGACGGACTCGATCAATTTCGCCAAACGTAAGGGATACAGCGCACCACTCAGCGCCGCCGAACTCGAGATGATGAATCTCACCGGCGATGGCAACGGCTTCGACATCGTATCGATGCCGCAGGCGATGCGATCGCAGGTGCCGACCTCGAATTTTTTCCAGCGCCGCGGCTATGAACGAAACCCGGTCGCGATCCGCAACAACACAGTCGCAAAGCTGATTGCCGCAACCGACGTAAAGATGGACAAGGAAGTGGGCATGCAGGGCGCAAGAGACCTCGCCGCGGCTTTCTAGAGCGTTGCAAAGCCATCGAAAACGCCCGTGGCGGCGTTATTGCACTTGATTGTTACCGATACACGGTTTCACTTATGGAACAGTCGGGACGCGAGGACGTTTTATTATCCGTAATTACGGACACCAGACATTGGCGCCGGTGAGACGCCAAGCCGTAAACCAGCGATGCAGGGGAGCGCCCGATGGTTGAATTCGACAAATTGATCCAATCCTTGACACAACCCTTCACGAAGCGCCGCCTCAAGGTGGCGTCACTGGAGCCCGATGACTTTCCGGTCAGCGCGGACGGCTCGAAGCTGGTGAAATCCGACGGCAAGCCGGTCGCCGTTGCGAAAGATACGGCGACGGCGGTGGAGATCGCCGATCGACTTAATGAGGACGCGCAGCGCAAAGAAGAAGACAAGTGGTCGGCATGATCGCTTAGTACGTCGTGCGTAGTGGTGGTTCACGCGGCAGAGCGCGCTCGTTTGCCAGATTTTTTCACCGGTTTACGCCTTGCCTGATGCGCCTTGGCACGGGATTCACACTTGGTTCGAAGCGCGTGCAATTCGTCATCGGTCAGATGCTCGATCCCGACGAACGAATTCTTCGCCATACTGGCGCGAATTAATTCATCCAGCTTGACCTGAATGGCTTCACCATCGCGATTCTGCGAATTCTGAATCAGAAACACCATCAGGAATGTGACGATGGTGGTGCCAGTGTTGATGACGAGCTGCCACGTATCCGAATAGTTAAATAGCGGCCCGGTGATCGCCCATACGACCACGATTGAAACTGCTGCAAGAAAAGCCGAGGCACGGCCAGCCGCGTAGGATGTCGCGCTGGCGATGTCGCCGAACAGTTTGGATAAATATCCCTTTGTCGGCGGGTCATCGCGACGCTGTTTCGGTTTAGAACTCATGCCTTACAAATAGGGGCAGGAACTTAAAGTTCCGCCGCGGGCCAAATTCGAATCGCAAAACGAAACGCTGCGCAGCAAAATATCTGCACCGCGTGGTTTCTCAAATTGGGGTCTGCGAAAGAGCAATGGTGCCCAGGGGCGGGATCGAACCACCGACACTGCGATTTTCAGTCGCATGCTCTACCAACTGAGCTACCTGGGCATCGCCCCTAACCAAGCCCGATCGGGCGTGGAGGGAGAGCGCCGGTTTATAGTGAGGCGTAGCACACCTGTCCAGCCGCAGGCGGGGTTTGTCGGAATTCGCAAACCCTGCGCCGCAAGCCGATAAGCCGTTGAAAACGAATGTCTCTTTGAAGGAGTTTTGGACGCATCAGGATCCATCCGAGGCGTCTTCATCCTCGTCGGTTGCGCGCGCCGGAATGGCGTAGGAGCCCGAAAGCCAGCGATTGAGATCCACATCGCGGCAGCGCTCCGAGCAGAACGGTTTCGAGGCGTCCGTCGGCGGCTTGCCGCAGATCGGACACGGCCGCGCGCCGGCTTTCGCGCGCTCACCCGCCGCCGGCATTCAACCAGCCATAGCGAAACGGATAGCCTTCGCCGCCGAGCAGCGCGACGGACTCATATAAAGGCAGGCCGACGACGTTGGAGTACGAGCCCACCATCTTGACCACGAACGATCCGGCGATGCCCTGCACCGCGTAGCCGCCGGCTTTGCCGCGCCATTCGCCGGAGCCGATATAGGACGAGATGTCTTCTTCTGTGAGACGCTTGAAGCGCACGCGGGTCTCGACCAGGCGCTGACGAAACGTTTCCTTCGGCGTGACGATGCAGATCGCGGTGTAGACGCGATGATTGCGGCCAGACAACAAGCGCAGGCATTGCGAGGCTTCGTCCACCAGTTCGGCTTTGGGCAGAATGCGCCGCCCCACCGCCACCACCGTGTCGGCGGACAGAATGAACGCGCCGCGCAATTCGTCGTCGAGCTGCACGGATTTCAGCGCCGCATCTGCCTTGGCGCGAGCGAGACGATTGGCGCAGGCGCGCGGCAGCTCGCCACGCTTCGGCGTCTCATCGACATCGGCGGGGCGCAGCGCATCGGGCTCAAGCCCCGCCTGATTGAGCAGGCTGAGACGGCGCGGCGAACCGGACGCAAGAACGAGTTTGGGGCGGCCTAACATGTGGGAATGATTTCGCTTGAAGGGCAATTTGCGCGGAAACTATCCGAAGGCGGCAGACACGACAACCGCGTTGCAATCATGTTTTCACTCATTGGCCACGCTTTATTCGTTAGCAACGCTTGGCGGCCCAAAGCGTTTTTTGATTTTCTCCCGCAGCCCGTCCCTGACATGGCGATAGGCATCAAGCTGCAACTCACGCCGCCCCTCGACACCAACCGGATCGGGCGTCGGCCAATACTCGACCTCGGTGGCCAGCGTCGCCGTCATCTGCATCGCTTTATGATGCGCTTCCGGCGACAGCGTCACGATGAGATCGAAATTGAAACCTTCCCAATCCTCAAGATCGTCCACGGTCCATGGCTTGTGCTTGGAAATATCCAGACCGATCTCGTTCATCACCGCGACCGCAAATGGATCAAGCTCGGCCTTGCTGACGCCGGCGGATTGGATGTAAAGCCCGCGCGGAACGAGTTGACGCAGAAGATTGGCCGCGATCGGCGAGCGCACGCTGTTCTGGCCGCACATGAAAAGCACCGCCTGCGGCGAACGAACAGTCAAGATCCCTCGCCTTTCCAGTGCAGCACCGAGATCAACGTGAACAGCCGACGCGCGGTCTCGAAATCGACGCGGACTTTGCCGTCGAGCCGCTCCATCAATGTGCGTGAACCCTCGTCGTGAATGCCGCGCCGTCCCATGTCGATGGCTTCGATCTTGTCCGGCGTCGCAGTGCGAATCGCCTGATAGTAGCTGTCGCAGATCATGAAATAGTCTTTCACGATCCTGCGAAACGGCGTCAGCGACAACAAATGCACCACCACCGGCGCGCCGTCCTCGCGCTTGATGTCGAACATCAGGCGGTTGCCGGTGATGCCGATATGCAGTGTGAACGGCCCGACATGGTCGCCTTCGGGCGCGAACAGATTCTTCTCGACCAGATCGTAGATCGCAATCGCGCGCTCATGCTCGATGTCGGGGCCGGAGCGCCCGATCGATTCCTCATCGAGCGTCACCGCGATGACGCAATTCTTCACATCGTCTGGCGAAGGCGCGCTCATGGCAGATTAAGACGGATTGCGATGGACCGAGAATGCGCATCGAGGCCCTCGGCTTTGCCGAGCGCCATCGCTGCCGGGCCGAGCGCGCGCAACTGATCCGGGCCGCATTTGAGGATCGACGTGCGCTTCATGAAATCGAGCACACCGAGACCCGACGAGAACCGCGCCGAGCGCGCCGTCGGCAGAACGTGATTCGATCCGCCGACGTAGTCACCGATGGCCTCGGGTGTGTGCGCGCCCAGAAAAATCGCGCCAGCATTTGTAATTCTCGCTGCGATACTTTCGGGATCCGCGGTGATGATCTCGAGATGCTCGGCAGCAATAGTGTTGGCGAGCGCTATGGACGCATCGAGCGTCTTGACCAGAACGATCGCGCCGAAATCATTCCATGATGCCCGCGCGATGTTCTCGCGCGGCAATGTGGTCAACTGGGCCTCAACCGCGCGTTCGACGCTCTGCGCCAGCGCCTCGTCATCAGTGATGAGAATCGATTGTGCATTCACGTCGTGCTCGGCCTGCGCCAACAAATCCGCCGCGATCCAGTCGGGGTTCGCGGTCTTGTCGGCGATAACCAGAATTTCCGACGGCCCCGCAATCATGTCGATGCCGACTTTGCCGAACACGATGCGCTTGGCGGCGGCGACATAGGCGTTGCCCGGTCCAACAATTTTCGCCACTTGCTTGATTGTCGATGTGCCGTAAGCGAGCGCCGCAATCGCCTGCGCGCCACCAACGCGGTAGATTTCCGCGACGCCGCCAAATTTGGCGGCAGCAAGCACTAGCGGATTCAATTTTCCGTCCGGCGACGGCACCACCATGACGACGCGCGCAACGCCCGCGACCTCCGCCGGAATCGCATTCATCAGCACCGACGACGGGTATGCCGCCGTGCCACCCGGAACATAAAGTCCGACCGCCTCAATCGCACTCCAGCGCCAGCCAAGCTCGACGCCCTGCGCGTCAGTGAAACGCTCGTCCTTCGGCATCTGGCGCTTGTGAAAAACCTCGATGCGGTCGCGCGCGAACTTGAGTGCATCGAGCGTCGCTCTGTCGCAGGCTTTTTCCGCTGCATCGATTTCGCTTTCGGAAATCCGCAACTCTTCCGCCTTCACATCGAGCCGGTCATACTTTTTGGTGGCTTCGATCAACGCCGCGTCGCCGCGCTTGATGACGTCATCGACGATGGCGCGCGCGGCCGAATCGATATCCGCCGACACCTCGCGTTTCATCGCGAGGAATTGGTTGAAGCGCTCGGTAAAATCGGATTGGCGATGATCGAGACGGATCGGCATTGTCTTCAATTCCGGCAGACGTTTATGACTCGCGCGCGGCGTCTGGCCGCGGTCCACCCTTAGCATCCCGCAGCGGGGACGGCGAGATGGGCTTGAGCATCTGCGCTCAGACCTTGACGCCTTCGTCCAGACCGTCGCTTGGATCGCCACTTAAATCATCCGGGCCGAGATCGGCCAGTTCGCATTCGAGGCACTCCACATCGAGCCGCAGCACACCGCCATTATCGAACAGCAACAACGCATTTCCGCCGGGCGATTGCGTTGCGTGGAATTCGATGCCGAGCAGCGACAGCGCCAGATCGGGCGCGGCGATATCGATGTCCCGCGACTTGCAGGACAAGACGCGATCGAATCGAAGTGCCGAGATCAGGCGGCGCGATGCGCTGTCGCCCGCGAGCGCCTCATCCCAATCGAGCCGTCGCATGCCGACGACCAGGCGTTTTTCGCTTTGCCGCCAGATGATGTCGCCGGCGACCACCGCGGCGTCCTGAACATGCGCAGAAATCACCGCAAGGTCATCCTCATCGAGCGCAATCAGCTTGCGTTGAGACATGAATTTGCCTTCAGTTTAATTTGGGCATGATCTTCACCGAAAACCGGTGCCCATTTTGCGGGATCATGCACTTAGCCGCTGATGCGCTCGATGTTCGCGCCGCAGGCGGAGAGTTTTTCCTCGAGCCGCTCGAAGCCGCGATCGAGATGATAAATGCGGTTGACCATGGTTTCGCCTTCGGCCACCAGACCCGCGATCACCAGCGAGACCGACGCGCGCAGATCGGTCGCCATCACCGGCGCGCCTTTAAGACTGTCGATGCCGTCGAGGGTCGCGGTGTCGCCGTCCAGAGAGATTCTGGCACCGAACCGTGCCAGCTCCTGCACATGCATGAATCGGTTTTCGAAAATCGTCTCGGTGATATGCGACGAACCTTTCGCACACGCCATCAGAGCCATTAATTGCGCCTGAAGATCGGTCGGAAATCCCGGAAACGGCGAGGTCGAAACCGTGACCGGGTTGATTCCTGCA
>JBBRGE010000009.1:0-16411 GCA_038241045.1 Hyphomicrobiales bacterium
GCGCTGAGGAACTCCGGCGTGATTTCGAGATGGCGGTTGGGCTGAAACAAATCGTCGCGGGCGGGCCGCACGTGATGCAGCATGAAGATGGTGCCGACGCCGGCCAGAAGCGGCCGCAGCACGCGATACGCGCCGGTGAAATACAGCGCGTCCATTCCGGCGCGAATAACGCTGTTGCGTAGGTGTTTCATCGCAATCGCAAGCTTCTGCCAGACCCGGATCGGCCCCCTCGTTTCTCGCAAAAACGGCTGAACAAACGGTTAGCCGGAGCCTTCGTAAGCCCCGAAAAATGGCCTCAATCATTTGCCGTTTGACACCCCCGAAAGGGTTTGTTTTGTCTGGGGCCGGTCGGGTAAAGGATTGTAATGAGCCGATTATTCAGCTGGATGCGCAAATGGTGGCCTGGGCTCATCCCCCTCACTGTCGTGTGGATTGCAGCCAGTTGGACCTCCACGGCACCGATCGAGGCCGACCTTGCGGCGCGCTCGACCGTCGAGCTTAAAGACACGGTTTTGGACAAGACACAGATTTCCGCCGCCGGGCGGGATGTCCGCTTGTCCGCCGAGGCTTTCTCCGAAGAAGGCCGCCACAGCGCGGTGTCGCAGGTCGAAGCCGTCCCCGGCATCCGGCTTGTGAACGACGACACCAGGCTGATCGCAGCAGCCACGCCTTTTATATGGCTGGCGGAGCGCGACGTTGTCCGGGTGACGCTGTATGGCAATACGCCATTGCCCGCGATCAAGGCGCGGCTGATGGATGCCGCACGCGCGATGGCCGGCAGCACCGAAGTTCTCGACCGCACCGGCATGGCACGCGGCGCTCCGCCGCGTTTCGACAATGCGGCGATTTTGCTGATCGATCAGGTTGGCAAGATGAAAGACGGCAAGGTCTGGATCAGCGACATGACCGTCAATGTCAACGGCATGGCTCGCGAACTCGGCAATCGCGAGGCCATTATGGCAGCGCTGAAAAATCTGCCCGAAGGTTATACCATCGGCGAGAATGCGATCCGCGCGCCGCCGTACGTCTTCAACGCCAACAAGGACCCGGTGGCGAACACCGTCACGCTCGACGGCTATGTTCCGGATAACAACGTGCATGCGGCGATCGTGGCTGCGGCAGGCCGTAAATTTTTCAACGAGAAGGTGGTCGACAATCTGAAAGCCAGTGCCGGTGCACCGCAGGGATTTTCGCAAGCGGCCATTCAGGCGCTCGGCGCGCTGTCGCGCGTCTCCACGGGCTCATTGTCGCTGTCCGACAAAGACGTCAAGCTTTCGGGCGACGCGCTGTTTGACGTTGCGGCCCAGCAAATTCGCGACGGTCTCGGCGGTGAACTTCCGCAGGGCTGGAAATTTGAGCCGGACGTGTCCGTCAAACCGAGCGGCAGCGCGGTCGATCCGACGGTGTGCCAGCAACTGTTCTCCGAATTGCTCGGCAAAGCGCGCATCCGGTTTGAATCCGGACGTGCCACCATCGATCAGGATTCGCGCGGGTTGCTCGACCGCCTGATTGCCACGGCCTTGCGTTGCCCGTCGGCCAACATCGAGGTCGCGGGTCATACCGACAGCGACGGCGACAACGGCGCCAACATGGCGTTGTCCGAAAAGCGCGCGCAGGCGGTGGCGGATTATCTTGTTCTCGCGGGCTTGCCGAAGGACAGATTGAAAGCCGTCGGCTACGGCAGCACGCAACCCGTTGAGGCGAACGACAGCGACGCAGGCAAGGCCAAGAACCGCCGCATCGATTTCGTGGTGAAGTGAGGGCACATGCTTTATCTGGCGACATTCAACTGGGGCTGGCTGATGCTGGCAGCGCTGTGCGGGTTTGCGATGGGCTGGGTGTCGGTGATCCAGCGCTCACTTGCCTTGTCCGACCCGGCCATGAAGAAATGCGGGGCGCTACTGGCTGCCTTGATTCTGGTTTCGCTGCTGCGATTGATACCGGGTCGTCCGGGTTACTGGCTCGATCTCGGTCTGGTCATGTTCATCGTCTATCTTGTGGGATGCGCCGCAGGCGCATGGCTGCGCGCGCTGGTCGTGGCACGCTCCCGGCCGGTGTGATGAACCGCCTCCCGTTGCGGATTAAATCGGCGCTCGCACTCTCGCGACGGCGGCCCGGGTCTGCTAGGAAGCGTGACGAGGATTGGGTCGAGGCTTGAATGCTGGAGAAAATACGCGGGATGATCGCGTTCGCGCGTGAGAAAAACATCCTGCACAAGATCGGCGTTGCACTCAGCCTCACCATCATCGCGGTGGCGGGCTACGTCCTCTATCATATGCTGCGGAATCTGAATGTTTCCGAAGTCATTCAGGCGATGGGCGATACCAAGCCACGGTCCATCGTGCTGGCGGGCCTTTGCGTCGCGGCGGGATATTTTACGCTGACATTCTACGATTTGTTCGCGCTGAAAACCATCGGCCGAAATGACGTCCCCTATCGCATCGCGGCGTTTAGCGCCTTCACATCCTATTCGATCGGCCACAACGTCGGCGCGAGTGTCTTCACAGGCGGCGCGGTGCGCTATCGCATTTATTCGGCGCAGGGACTGACCGCCATCGACGTCGCCAAAATTTGTTTCCTTGCGGGGCTGACGTTCTGGCTTGGCAATGCCGCAGTGCTCGGCCTCGGCGTATTCTATCATCCGGAGGCTGCGTCTTCCATCGATCAGCTTCCGTTCTGGTTGAACCGGGTGTTTGCGTTTTGCATTCTCGCCGGTCTGGCCTGTTATGTCGCGTGGGTCTGGAGCAAGCCGCGCCTTGTCGGCCGCGGCACCTGGACGGTGACGCTGCCCGGCGGGCCGCTGACGCTGTTGCAGATCGTGATCGGCATCGTCGATCTCGGTTTCTGTTCGCTGGCGATGTATATCCTGATGCCACCGGAGCCCTATGTTGATTTCATCGTGGTCGCGGTGATTTTCGTCTCCGCAACGCTGCTCGGTTTTGCCAGCCACTCACCGGGCGGGCTTGGCGTGTTCGACGCCGCGATGCTCTACGGCATCATGCATTTCGACAAGCAGTTCGACCGCGAAGACCTGCTGGCGGGGATGCTGCTGTTTCGCGTTCTCTATTACATCATCCCGTTCGTGATCTCGGTCGGGCTGCTGTCGGCGCGCGAACTGCTGATAGGCATGAAAGCAAGGCGTGTGAAAGCCGCGATCAGACATCTCGACGAGGTGGCGCAGCCCGACCCGCCGCGAAAGTCTTCGGCCATCAACCCCTAGCGCGAAAAACGGATTACGGGATCTCCGCGCTCCGTTTAGACTGTGTCGCGTCAACCGGCGAACCGCATGGCATCTATCCATCCATCACCGGGCATCGCGCCGCAATCTGAGAGCTGGCCCGACCGGCTGCGGCGCTCCGCAATTGTGTTGCTCGGCGGATTTCTCGGGCTGACGGCGGCGGTGATGTTCGGCGACATCAAGTTTCTCCACGCCGCGCTCATTTTGCTCTGTATCGTTGCGGGTGCTTTGGTGCCGTGGAAACTGCGTCAGGATTCTCCCGTCAGTGAGGACATGACCGGCGTGCGTCCTGCAGAGACGCCGGTCGTACAGGCGCTGGTTTCCGGAATGCCGGAGCCGGCCATCTTGCTGGACCGCGCCGGTCGTGTGCTGCAATTCAACCGCGCGGCGGCGCAATTGGCGCCCGCATTGCGCAATAACGAACTGGCATTGTTCGCGCTGCGCTCGCCCGACATCATCGCGGCGCTGCGTCTGGCGATAGCGACGCGCGAACCGCAGCGCGCGACTTATGTCGATCGCGTTCCGGTCGAGCGCTGGATGGAATTGATCGTGGCGCCGCTGGCCTTGCCGACCGCATTCGGCGGCAACGAATCCTGCTTGCTGATGACGTTCCATGATCAGACGCCGCTGCGGCGAGTCGAGGAAATGCGCGCGGATTTTGTCGCCAATGCCAGCCACGAACTGCGCACGCCGCTCGCGGCTTTGTCGGGGTTCATCGACACGCTACAAGGCACGGCCAAGGACGACCCGAAAGCGCGTGAGCGATTCTTAGGGATCATGCACGCGCAAGCCTCGCGCATGGCGCGGCTGATCGACGATCTGCTGTCGTTGTCGCGTGTTGAGTTGTCCGCGCATGTGCGCCCCGACGCGCAGGTCGATCTGGTGCCCATCGTTCGCCAGGTCATCGACGGACTGGAGCCGCTGGCGAAAGAGCGGCAGGTGACGATCGAAACTCAATTGCCGGATGCGCCTGTCGTGATTGCAGGCGACACCGAAGAATTGCTGCGGCTGTTCGAGAACCTGATCGAGAACGGTTTGAAGTACGGCGCATCCGGAGGTCGCGTCGTAGTGTCGTTGCATGACGTCGCAAGCGGCGACGGAAATTCAGAGACTCGCGTCAGCGTGCGCGATTTCGGCCCCGGCATCGCGCCGGAACATCTGCCGCGCCTTACCGAAAGATTCTACCGCGTCGATGTCGGCGACAGCCGCGCGCAGGGCGGCACGGGGCTTGGCCTGTCACTCGTGAAACATATTCTCAACCGCCACCGCGGGCGTCTCGCCATCGAGAGTGTCCTCGGGCAGGGCGCGACCTTCACGGCGGCTTTTCCACAGATCAAGCCTGCGGCGGGCGCGTAAACGCCAGCCATACCAAGGCTTTGTGAGTGTCACATGAGTGTCATCCAACCATCATAAAAGCTGCATGAGCGGTCCCTAGACGGTCCGCAGTGGGCGCATTCGGGCGCATCGGCGCTTCGCTCACGACATGGAGATTTGGATGAACATCCTTAAAGCAATCGTCGCTGCTGGCCTCGTCGCCGCATCGACGTCGGCATTTGCCGCTGACATCACAGGCGCGGGCGCAACCTTCCCGTTCCCGATCTACTCGAAGTGGGCTGATGCCTACAAGAAAGAGACCGGCAACGGCCTGAACTATCAGTCCATCGGCTCGGGTGCAGGTAACAAGCAGATCATCGCAAAGACCGTGACGTTCGGCGCAACCGACGCTCCGCTCAAGATTGAGCAGCTCGACAAGGAAGGCCTCGCGCAGTGGCCGATGGTGATGGGCGCGATCGTGCCGGTCGTCAATCTCGAAGGCATTAAGCCGGGCGAACTGGTTCTGTCAGGCGAACTGCTCGGCGACATCTATCTCGGCAAGATCACAAAGTGGGACGATGCGGCAATCGCCAAGCTCAACCCGAAACTGAAACTGCCGACTGACGCGATCACGGTCGTGCGCCGTTCGGACGGTTCGGGCACCACGTTCAACTTCACGGATTATCTGTCGAAGGCGAACGCCGAATGGAAATCCAAAGCCGGTTCCGGCACCGCGGTCGAATGGCCGATGGGCGTTGGCGCAAAGGGCAATGAAGGCGTTGCCGGCAATGTCGGCCAGACCAAGAACTCAATCGGTTATGTCGAGTATGCCTACGCCAAGCAGAACAAGCTGACTTATGCGGCGATGATCAACAAGGCCGGCAAAACCGTGCAGCCGACCATTGCATCCTTCCAGGCTGCCGCGTCGAACGCCGATTGGTCCAAGGCTCCGGGTTACTACGTGATCCTGACCGACCAGCCGGGCGAAGCGTCGTGGCCCATCACGGCAGCGACGTTCATCCTGATGCACAAAGAGCCTGCCGATAAGGCCGCGTCAGGCGAGGCGGTGAAGTTCTTCAAATGGGCGTTCGCCAAGGGCGGCAAGATGGCCGAAGAACTCGACTACATCCCGATGCCTGAGCCGGTCGTCAAGCTGATCGAAAAGACCTGGTCGGCAGACATCAAGAGCTGAATGTTATCCGGAGGAGAGGTCCGCCTCTCCTCCGTTTTGTTTCGTGGTAGAGTAAAACCGACAGGGGTCGAGCGTGGCGGATATGACGGTTCAGGGCGTGTCGGTCGAATCTGCTGCCGGACCTTATGACCGCGCGAAAGCTCTCAGCGCATTCAAATTCGGCGACGTCGCTTTCTACTGGACCACGCGCGCCTGCGCGATTTCGGTTCTGCTGATTCTTGGCGGCATCATTCTGTCGCTCATCGCAGGCGCGTGGCCCGCGATCCGGGAATACGGCCTCCCATTTTTGTGGACGTTGCGCTGGGCGCCGTCCGCCGATCCGCCGGTGCTCGGCGCGCTCGGTCCGATTTACGGCACGCTGGTCACATCCTTCATCGCAATGCTGATCGCCATCCCCGTCGGTCTCGGCATCGCGATCTTCCTCACTGAATTGTGCCCGCAATGGCTGCGCCGCCCCATCGGCATGGCGGTCGAGCTGCTCGCCGGCATTCCGTCGAGCATCTACGGCATGTGGGGCTTCTTCGTGCTGGGGCCGTTTCTCGCCGATACGTTCCAGCCTTTTCTGATCCGCGCCTTCGCCGACATCCCGCTGCTCAACACCATCTTCGCAGGGCCGCCGTCCTATCTCAGTCTGTTCAATGCTTCACTCGTGCTGGCCATCATGGTGCTGCCGTTCATCACCGCGATTTCGGTCGATGTGTTCAAGACCGTGCCGCCCGTGCTGAAAGAAGCCGCTTATGGCGTCGGCTGCACCACATGGGAAGTCGTCAAGAACGTCGTGATCCCTTACACCCGCGTCGGCGTCATCGGCGGCATCATGCTGGCGCTCGGCCGCGCGCTCGGCGAAACGATGGCGGTGACGTTCATCATTGGCAATTCGTTCCGCATCAACGGCTCGATCTTCGCGCCCGGCACCACGATCTCTGCGGCTATCGCATCCGAATTCGCCGAGAGCGACGGCCTGCATCAATCGGGTCTCATTCTTCTGGGGCTGCTGCTTTTCATTCTCACATTCTTCGTGCTGGCCGCAGCGCGGATCATGCTGTCGCGGCTTGAGAAGAAGGCGGGCAACTGATGTCAGATCAGATCATCAACCCGATCTACGCGTCGCGCCGCCGCAAGGACGTCGTCATCCGCATCTTGTGCCTGGGCGCTGCGATTTTCGGCGTCACTTGGCTCGCGCTGATTCTGTTCACGCTGTTCAGCAACGGCCTTGCTGGGTTGCATTTGCAGATATTCACCGAGAACACGCCGCCGCCCGGATCGTCCGAAGGCGGATTGAAGAACGCCATTGTGGGATCGATCATCATGACGACGATCGGCGTCGGCATCGGTGCGCCGCTCGGATTGTTCGCGGGCACTTATCTGGCCGAGTACGGCAAGCACGACAAGCTCACTGAAGTCATCCGTTTCATCAACGGCATTCTGTTGAGCGCGCCGTCGATCATCATCGGGCTGTTCGTCTACGGCGCTATCGTCGTGCCGATGGGCGGGTTCTCGGCGCTCGCGGGCGCATTGGCATTGGCCGTGATCGTCATTCCGGTCGTCGTGCGCACCACCGAAGACATGCTCGCACTGGTGCCGAATCCGCTGCGCGAAGCCGCAAGTGCGCTGGGGCTGCCAAGATCGTTGGTGATCCGCCGCGTCGCCTATCGCGCCGCGCGCGCCGGCCTCATCACCGGCGTGTTGCTGGCGACGGCACGCGTTGCCGGTGAGACCGCGCCGCTGCTGTTTACGGCTTTGAGTAACCAGTTCTTCAGCCTCGATCTCACCAAGACGATGGCCAACCTGCCCGTGACCATCAACAACTTCGTGCAGAGCCCCTACGATTACTGGAAGCAGCTCGCATGGAGCGGTGCGCTTCTCATCACCTTGACCGTATTGGCCCTGAACATTGGCGCGCGCATTCTCGGCGCCGAGAGGACAGCAAAATGAGTGAGCTTTCAGTCAACGTCGAACTTCCGCGCGGGCATATGCCGCCGATGGCGGGGGGCGACCACGAGCCTCGCGCGAAAGTTACCGCGCGCGATCTCAATTTTTACTACGGCGACTTTCACGCGTTGAAGCACATCAACCTTGTGCTCGGCGAAAATCGTGTCACGGCTTTCATCGGCCCGTCGGGCTGCGGCAAGTCCACGCTGCTGCGTGTTTTCAATCGCATGTACGATCTTTATCCGGGCCAGCGTGCCGAAGGCGACCTGCGGCTGGATTCGACCGACGTTCTCGACCCAAGACTCGATCTCAATCTGCTGCGCGCGCGCGTCGGCATGGTGTTCCAGAAGCCGACGCCGTTTCCGATGACCATCTACGAGAACATCGCTTTTGGCATCAGGCTCTACGAGAAGATCTCGAAATCCGAAATGGATGGACGTGTCGAAGCGGCGCTGCGCGGCGGCGCGCTCTGGAACGAAGTGAAGGACAAGTTGAACGCCAGCGGTTTGAGCTTATCTGGTGGACAGCAGCAGCGCCTGTGCATTGCCCGCACGGTCGCGGTTCGTCCCGAAGTCATTCTGTTCGACGAGCCGTGTTCGGCGCTCGATCCGATCTCGACCGCAAAGGTCGAGGAATTGATTACGGGGCTGAAGGAAAACTACACCATCGCTATCGTGACGCATAACATGCAGCAGGCGGCGCGCGTGTCCGACAAGACCGCGTTCATGTATCTCGGCGAGCTGGTCGAGTTCGACGAGACCACCAAGATTTTCACGTCGCCGAAGGATCGGCGGACGCAGGACTACATCACCGGCCGGTTCGGCTGAGGGAGCATTCACAATGGCATCCGAACATACCGCCAAGGCATTCGACGAAGATCTTCAGGAGTTGACGCGCCTCGTAGCCGAAATGGGCGGCCTCGCGGAACGGCAGATCGTCGATTCCGTCGATGCGTTGATCCGCCGCGATACCGCGCTCGGCCAGCGTGTCGCTATGTCCGACGCCGAGATCGACCGGTTGCAGCACGTGATTGAGGAACGCGCGGTGTTGACCATCGCGCGGCGCCAGCCGATGGCGGTGGATTTGCGCGAGATCGTCGGGGCGATGCGTGTCGCGGCCGATCTTGAACGTATCGGCGATCTGTCGAAGAACATCGGCAAGCGCGTCGCCCAGCTCGACAGTGACTTTCATCCGCTGAAACTCATTCGCGGTCTCGAACACATGACCGACCTGGTGCAAAATCAGGTCAAGGCTGTGCTCGATGCCTACGCGGCGCACGATCTGCCTGCCGCAATGGTGGTGTGGAAGGGCGATGAGGAAGTCGATGCGATCTGCACGTCGCTGTTTCGTGAGCTTCTCACCTATATGATGGAAGACCCGCGCAATATCGGCTTCTGTATTCATCTGATGTTTTGTGCGAAAAACATCGAGCGGATCGGAGATCACGCGACCAATATCGCCGAGACGGTGTTCTATATGATCGAAGGCCAGCAGATGCTCGACCAGCGCCCGAAGGGCGACACGACGACATTTGCGAAAGCCATGTCGGGAAATTGAAGGACAACCGATGAACGCGCGCATTCTGGTGGTTGAGGACGAGGAAGCGCTCACAACGCTGCTCCGCTACAATCTCGATGCCGAAGGCTACGACGTCGAGACCGTAATGCGCGGCGACGATGCCGACACGCGGTTGAAAGAGCATGTGCCCGATCTGATCGTGCTCGACTGGATGCTGCCGGGACTTTCAGGAATCGAACTGTGCCGTCGTCTGCGTGCACGGCCCGAAACCAAAACCGTTCCGATCATCATGCTGACCGCGCGCGGCGAGGAGAGCGAGCGCGTGCGTGGGCTTGCGACCGGTGCGGACGATTATATCGTCAAGCCGTTTTCGGTGCCGGAGTTGCTGGCGCGCGTGAAGGGTCTGCTGCGACGCGCGGCGCCGGAGCGGCTCGCAACCGTTTTGAAGTTCGGCGCCATCGAACTCGATCGGGAGCGCCGCCGTGTGGCGCGCTCGGGCCGCGCCATCGATCTCGGTCCGACCGAATATCGCCTGCTGGAATTTTTTCTTGAACATCCGGGCCGCGTGTTCACACGCGAGCAATTGCTCGACGGGGTTTGGGGCCGCGACATCTATATCGACGAGCGCACGGTGGATGTTCACATCGGCCGGTTGAGGAAATTATTGAACGAAGGCCGCGATCCCGATCCGATCCGCACCGTGCGCGGCGCGGGATATGCGCTCGACGATCGCTTCGTGAAGGCGGCGGAGTAGCGCCGTAATTTCGCCCTTGGATTCCAAGCTGGTCAGATTTTGGTAACAAAAAAGCCTCATCGCACGGATGAGGCTTTTTTCGTTGTCGCATGAAGCGGTTAGATCATTTTCCGATTATTTGCCACCTGGACCGCGGCTGCGGCGGGCAGACGCCGGTTGATACGCCACGCGGGAGTGGTGCGCGCAGTAGGGAAGGCTGTCGAGCGCCTTGCCGCCGCAGAAAAAGAAATCCGGGCTCGACGGATCGCCGACCGGCCAATGGCAGGTGGACTCGTTGAGTTGCAGCAGATTGAGCCGCTGACTCATCGGCACGACATTGTCATAGGCAATCGGATCGGGTTCGGCTTCGACCTCGAAGGCCTGCGCCAGCGCCGTATTGCCGCGCGACACCGGGCGGTTGATGCGCATCATGTGCTGTGCTGGCCGCACTTTTCGCTGTCTTGGCACAGCCGATGACGGGCTCTTGGCACGGCCTGAGAGCCCGAGACGATGCACCTTGCCGATCACCGCATTGCGCGTGATACTTCCCAATTCTGCAGCGATCTGGCTTGCCGACAGGCCGGCTTCCCAGAGCTTTTTCAATTGTTCGACGCGATCGTCGGTCCAGCCTATTACCGTCATCGCTTGTTTCCTCTATATCGCGCCGGCCATTTGTGACGCGGCGTCGCGATTGCGAACTCAAAAAACCCAATCGGCAGAATCCCTTAGAATCCCTCCGCGTTCGCCGGCCACGCTTTCCGCGACCAGGCGTTTCGCCTCACACAGGACCATCGAGATTTAAAAACCGCCGCACGAGATGTCGTACCCGACAACCAGAATGCTACAATATGGCGTGACTCACGCGCAAGAGTCGGGCTACGCGCGTCCACATGTTCCGGCTTTAAAGCAAGCAAATTCGATTTTTCTGCGACTCGTCTCGCGACACGCCAAGGCCGACGGAAAAGTTAAGCCTCTGAAAACCGGCTCATTCCTGCTTGCGGCAGTGGTTCAGGCAGCCGGCAGACAGCCTTGTTGTGTTGACAGTCGAGGTTCCGACAATACAATCGTCGGTGCGTGCCGCCTTTCCGGGCGGCATGTTTTATTTCCGGGGCAGGCAACGAGCGAATTGCGCACATGCGCACGCGATGCTGTCGGCTCCTTAACTTCGATCAGGTCGGCATGAGTAAGAGCGCCAAACCGCACGTCGAGTCTCATATGCTGCCCGTTTTTGCGCGGGCCGACGTGGCGTTCGAGCGCGGCGAAGGCGTGTGGCTGATTGCCACCAACGGCGACCGCTATCTCGATTTCACCAGCGGGGTGGCGGTGAATGCACTCGGTCACGCGCATCCGCATCTGGTTGCAGCGCTTCAGGAGCAGGCCGCGAAATTATGGCATGTCTCAAATCTGTTTCGGATTCCCGAGGGTGAAAAGTTGGCAAGCCGCCTGTGCGAGGCGAGCTTCGCCGATGTTGCCTTCTTCGCGAATTCCGGCGCGGAGGCGATGGAAGCCTGCATCAAAATGGCGCGCAAATTTCAGGCGGTGAACGGCAAACCGGAACGTTATCGGCTTATTACATTCGACGGTGCCTTTCATGGCCGCACGCTTGCGACCATCGCGGCCGGCGGTCAGCAGAAATATCTCGAAGGATTCGGTCCGCCGGTCGACGGCTTCGATCAGGTGCCTCTCGGCGATCTGGACGCCGTCAAAAAGGCAATCGGTCCTCAGACTGCAGGCATCATCATTGAGCCTTTGCAGGGCGAGGGCGGCGTGCGTGCGCCAGAGCCTGCCTTCTTCCGCGCTCTGCGCCAGTTGTGCGACGACAACAAGCTCGTGCTGATCTTCGACGAGGTGCAAACCGGCATGGGGCGCACCGGCAGCTTATTTGCATATGAAAAGCTTGGCGTGACGCCCGATATCATGGCGCTGGCCAAAGCACTTGGCGGCGGGTTTCCGATGGGTGCTTGCCTTGCGACATCCGAAGCTGCGGCCGGGATGACGCCGGGTACCCATGGCTCGACGTTCGGCGGAAATCTCCTTGCAATGGCGGCGGGCAACGCCACGCTTGATGTCATGCTTGCGCCGAAATTCTTCGATCAGGTCCAGCGCGCGTCATTAATTATGAAGCAGAAACTCGCATCGGTTATCGATCGCTATCCCGACGTGATCTCAGAAGTGCGCGGCGAGGGTCTATTGATCGGCGTCAAGGCTGTCGTGCCGTCCGGCGATCTCGTTGCTGCCCTTCGGCATGAAAAGCTTTTGACCGTCGGCGCCGGCGAAAATGTCGTTCGGCTGTTGCCGCCTTTGATCGTTTCGGAAGTCGAGATCGAAGACGCGGTATCGCGCCTTGAGCGTGTTTGCGAAAAATTTTCCAAAGCTCATTCATCCAAGACGCACGCGCCGCGAGGAGCGGCGTGATGAGCGGGTTGCGTCATTTCCTCGATCTTACCGAGATTCCGACGAAAGAATTGCGAGCGATTCTCGACGCCAGCGTCGCCATAAAAAAAAGTCTTAAGGGTAACGAGAAACCCTCAAAGCCGCTTGATGGCAAAACGTTGGCAATGATCTTCGAGAAGCCGTCGACTCGCACGCGCGTCTCGTTTTATGTCTGTATGCGCCAGCTTGGCGGAGAGGCCATCATGCTGACCGGTGCCGAGATGCAACTCGGCCGGGGTGAGACCATCGCGGATACGGCGCGTGTGCTGTCACGTTACGTCGACGCCATCATGATCCGCATCCTCAACCACGATTCCCTCAACGAACTTGCCGCTCACGCTACCGTGCCGGTTATCAACGGACTGACGCGGCGCTCGCATCCGTGTCAGGTGATGGCGGATGTGATGACCTTCGAGGAACATCGCGGCCCGATCAAAGGCCGCACCGTGGCCTGGACTGGCGACGACAACAACGTGCTGGCATCATGGGCACACGCGTCCGAGCGATTCAGTTTCAATCTGCGGGTGGCGACGCCGCCTGAGCTTGCGCCCAACAAGTTGCTCAAGGATTGGATCAAGGCATCCGGCGCGCCGGTCGTGCTCGGATCGAAACCAGACGAGATGGTGAAGGGTGCCGACTGCGTTGTCACCGATACGTGGGTATCGATGGGCGACAAGGACGGCGAGAATCGGCACAATCTTTTGAAGCCGTATCAGGTCAACGCGAAGCTGATGTCGCTGGCAAAGCCCGATGCGATTTTTATGCATTGTTTGCCTGCTCATCGCGGCGACGAAGTCACCGATGAGGTTATCGACGGACCGCAGTCGGTGGTTTTCGACGAGGCTGAAAACCGCCTGCATGCGCAAAAGGGAATTCTCGCCTGGTGCTTGAACGCGACTTAGCGCCTCGGTAGATCACGGCTCTTTTTTCCACTGCGAACCGCCCTATATGTGCACACACTCGCCCGTCGTGACGACGCTCGACCTCTGTCAAAATTCATTCGGCGCAATCACCCTTTCGTTTTGAGGCCGAATTCCCAACACGAGAGACTGCCCATATCATGACTTCGGAAATGCCGATCCGCGCACCTTCCGCCACACCCGTTGACGACGCCGTGCTGCCTTTTGAGGTGAATGCGCTCGACGTTCGTGGCCGCCTGACGCGCATGGGCCCGGCGCTCGACGAAATTTTGACCAAGCACGATTACCCGGCACCCGTCGGAAAATTGCTCGGCGAAGCTATCGTCCTCACCACCTTGCTGGGCTCGACGCTAAAATTCGATGGGCGATTCATCCTGCAGACGCAGACCGACGGTCCCGTGTCTCTGATCGTGATCGATTTCCACGCGCCGGACCGGTTACGCGCCTATGCGCGTTTCGATGCAAGCAAATTGAAGGACGGGCAGGATTCGGCGGCGCTGCTTGGCCATGGTCATCTTGCAATGACGATCGATCAGCGCGCGGACATGAGCCGCTATCAGGGATTGGTGGCACTTGAGGGCGGCAATCTTGAAGATGCGGCGCATGAGTATTTTCTGCGCTCGGAACAGATTCCGACGCGGGTGCGCCTTGCGGTCGGGGAAGAATTCCGGGCCGGCGACGGCCCCAAGCATCGCTGGCGTGGCGGCGGCATGCTGATGCAATTTCTGCCCAAGGCACCGGAACGCGCCCGGCAAGCCGATCTGCATCCCGGCGATGTGCCGGAGGGCGTTACGGCGCACGTCGTTCCGGATGACGATGCGTGGGCTGAAAGCCAGTCGTTGTTCGGAACCATTGAGGATGTGGAATTGATCGACCCGGAATTGTCGGGCGAACGGTTGCTGTTCAGGCTGTTTCACGAACGCGGCGTGCGCGTATTTCCGATGCAGGAAGTGCGTGCGAAATGCTCGTGCTCGCGCGAGGCTGTGGCGGGTATGCTTGCGAGTTTTGCGCCGAACGACCGCGCCGATATGGTGGAGAACGGCAAAGTCGTCGTCACCTGCGAATTCTGCAGCTCGGTCTATGAGTTTACGCCCGATGAAGCCGGCGTCGAGAAATCAGGCTAGACACTAGTTCAGCGTGCGCCGGTGACCCGGACTATCCAGCGAAAATGCGGGAATATCTATGTCGAATGGCTCGCCGGTTTGTGTCTCCATCTGATAGCTGCCGGTCATAAGACCTGACGCCGTCGGCAACGGTACACGGCTGGTGTATTCGAACCGTTCGCCCGGAGTGAGCACGGGCTGCTCTCCCACGACCCCTTCGCCTCGGATCTCTTGTTTGCGGCCGGTCTCGTCGGTGATGATCCAATGCCTGGTCTTGAGTTGGACCGTCTCATGGCCTGAATTCACGATGACGATGGTATAGGCCCACCAAAAACGCCGCTGCTCCGTCGCCGATTGCTCCGGCAGAAAGCTTGGTTCCACCAAGACTTCAATTTGGCGTGTTATGGCGCGATACATGCGTCTCATTCCGGTTCGGCAACGATCCAGCGGGTTTTGGGACAGTTGCTTCGAGGCATTATTGCTGTTGCCGACGGCTATTGCAATTTGCGAGTGGTCCCGAACTTTCGTAAGACTAAACAAGATGCAGGGCGCAAGTTTAGCATGACAATTGCCACAACCGATATGCCCGGTGCAAATGTCTCTACGGCTGCGAAGAAGATCGCTCTTCCCGTCGTTGCGGGCGAGCGAGAACTTCGACTCGATCTCTTTCGCGGCTTTGCGCTTTGGCTGATTTTTATCGACCACCTTCCGACCAATGTCCTGACCTGGTTCACGATTCGTAACTATGGTTTCAGCGACGCGACAGAGATATTCATTTTTATATCCGGCTACACGGCGGCCTTCGTGTACAGCCGCGCCATGCTTGACCGGGGGTTCGTGATTGCCAGCGCGCGCATCTTCAAGCGCGTCTGGCAGATCTACGTTGCGCATGTGTTTCTGTTCACGATCTATCTTGCCGAAATTTCCTATCTCGCAGCAAGGTTCGACAACCCACTCTATACTGAAGAAATGGGTATCCTCGATTTTCTCAAGCAACCCGACGTGATGATCGTGCAGGCATTGCTGCTGAAATTTCGTCCTGTCAACATGGACGTGCTGCCGCTGTATATCGTGCTGATGATATTCTTGCCTTTCATTTTGTGGCTGATGCAGCGCAAGCCCGACGTGACGCTCGCGCTATCGGCGTTTCTTTACGCGCTGACATGGCAGTTCGATCTTCATCTTGAAGCGTTTCCTGGAGGATTCTGGGCGTTTAATCCTTATGCATGGCAATTGCTGTTTGTGTTTGGAGCGTGGTGTGCGCTCGGCGGTGCGACGCGGATGGCACGCATTTTGGCCTCGCGCGTTACGTTTTTCATTTGCATCGCCTACCTGGTGTTCGCGTTCGGCGTAACCCTGACCTGGTCCTTTCCAAAGTTCATTTATCTCATTCCGCGCTGGCTGGAAAACGTGATGTATCCGATCAACAAGACGGACCTCGATGTCCTGCGCTTCGCGCATTTCCTTGCATTGGCGGCGATCACCGTTCGCTTTCTTCACAAGGATTGGCCGGGACTGAAGTCGCCGTGGCTGCGCCCTATCATCATGTGCGGTCAACATTCGCTTGAGATCTTTTGCGTCGGCGTGTTCCTCGCCTTTGCAGGCCATTTCTTCTTGACGGAAGTATCCAACACGGCGTGGACGCATTTCTTCATCAGCGCGATGGGCATCGTGATTATGTCCGCAGCTGCGTGGCTTTTGAGTTGGTACAAGGCTGAGGTCGGCAAGAGCGGCAAACGCGCGAAAGGGCCGGAGAACGACGCCGATTTCGCGGGAGGCAACGCATGAAAGTGACGTTTTACATATTTCTGGTCGCCGGATTTTTGGCCGGGTATCCAGCTTGTGCCGCCGAAGACCCCGGCTGCTCGGTCCCTGCCTATCTTCTGACGACAGACAGCAAGCTTGCCAAGGTTGCCGAATCCATCAAGATGCGTAGGCAGCTCGATATTCTCATCGTCGGAAGCGGTTCGTCGTTGCTGGCGGGGCCGGACGGCGCAGGCGCGTCCTATCCGGCGCGACTGGAACAGG
>JBBRGE010000010.1:0-15748 GCA_038241045.1 Hyphomicrobiales bacterium
TGATAGGCGTCGATCACTTTGCCAATTTCCCCAAATTGTCGCACCATCCCGCGATCGAGCCAAACCGCTTTGTTGCACCATCGCCGGCAGATCTCGATATCGTGGGAAGCCAACACCAATACGCTAGCATCATTGACAAAATTGTCGACCCGACGCTCCGCCTTTTCCAAAAAATGCGCGTCGCCCGCTACAATCCACTCATCCATCAACAAGATCTCTGGTTTGAAACAGGTAGCAATGGCGAAGGTCAGTCGCAACGTCATGCCTGCCGAGTAAACCCGAACCGGCATCTCAAGATAGTCCCCCAGCTCGGTGAACTCAGCAATTTCCGGCAGCCGATCTTCGATCTCCTGCGAAGTCAAGCCAAGAACTAGGCCGCGTATCCTAATATTGTCGAAGCCACTTAGATCGCTGTCGATACCCAGACCCACGTCGAACATCGGCGATATCCGTCCACGAACGTCCGCATTGCCTGCAGTCGGTTCGTAGATTCCAGCCATCACCCGAAGCAGCGTCGTCTTTCCGGCGCCATTGCCCCCGATCAGAGCTACTCGGTCACCAGTACTTAATGAAAGCGATACATTTCGGAGCGCCTCGATCGTCACTCTCTGATTTGCATCGCGTCCAATTCGCCCGGCGGAACTGCGAAACAGCAGGCTTTTTTTCAGCGAGCGCGAACCGCCATGATAGATGGGAAAAGCAACGCTCACCCCGTCGAGCTCAATGATGTTGCTGTCCAACATGTTGCGGGTGTCCAGTCAGACCCAATAGGCAATGCGGCTGCGATACCGCACGAATAACGACGCCGCGACCAGCAAGTTTGCCATAGAGATGAGGAACACGGCGGCATAATTTATGCTCGAAGGAAGATGACCAAGCAGCGGCATCCGAACAAGTTCGATCAGATGATAGAACGGATTAAATGTCACCAAATACGACTGTGCACCCAAATATTCCGGCTTCCACATGATTGGGGTAAGGAAGAAGACTATCTGCACGAGACTATTGACGATTTGCGGGATGTCTCGAAACCGGGCCGATGCCATTCCAAGGTAAATGCAAGCCAGCATCGCATTGAGTATGAGCAGCAGCAGGCCGGGCAACGCCATTGCGACCACGGCCCCTGGCCAGATTTTGAAATATGCCAGGACACAGAAGTAAATCAAAAAATTATGGCCAAGAATGATTAGTCGGCTCCAAATATACCTGAAAACGTAAAGGGAAAACGGCAGCCGCACCTGCTTGATATAGGATTCGGATCCTATGAACAGAGTTCCCGCTTCATTCAGGGCCGAACTGATAAAGCCCCATATCAGAAGGCCAACGCACAAGAATGGCAAAAAATCCTGGATATCCACTTTGAATATCCTAGAATAAATGCCTCCCAATGCCACTACCATGATTGCCATGCTAGCGGTCAGCCAGAATGGTCCCAGCAGCGAGCGACGGTAACGCTGCCGAATATCGTTCCAGCCTAACAGGCCCCATAGAGGCCACGCCAGGACGCCTTCGCGCATGTCACGCAAGGCCATTTGAAGCATAGTTGATTGCGCCAAATTACGAATTCCGCTTGTCCAGTAGACACGAGGGGCAAATCCCCCGTGACCTACGACCTCTGAGGGGCTTCGGGCGCAAGATGGACGCCGCTTCGCCGTTCATAGAAAGGTTCTGGTCTGGTGGCAAGACGAGCAGATTTCGGGGCGCGAAAAGGCCTTGAGGTCTTATTTTAGGCAATTTTTCCCGGAAAGACCCGCAAGCATGAGGCTCGGTGCCTTGCTGAATGGGCGGCCGTTAACTACTTGAGATGCAATTCGTACTCAACGTGTTGGCCGGCCTTGATGAAGTTAAGAAAACATTATACTTGACTGAAACGAGAAAGAATTCAGCCCTTTACGGCCACAAATTGCTATTCTAGGTCGATCGGGCTGTCTCAGATCCATTTGGTAATATGGAAACCCGACGCCATTGGCCTCTCGAATGTGGCTGCGAGCCCACCGAAATGACTGAAAGCCGTCGACAATAGGATTAGCCATGGTTTCGCCTTCAGGCAGCAAAGCGGATACCCTACTCGCGAATGGATTTCGTGCGACCTTGCCTGCTTTCAGCACGGCGGTCGTATTCAGCTTCTTCACCAATTTGCTGGTGTTTGTTAGCCCGCTCTACATGCTTCAGATCTACGATCGGGTTATCACGAGCCGCAATGAGACGACCCTCTACGCGATCACCTTGATCGCAGGCTACCTACTGCTCGTTTATGCCGTGCTCGAAATGCTCCGCTCACGCGTCCTGGTTCGGGCAGGTATTCTTTTTGACGAAAAAATCGCCGATCCAATCTTCAACGCGGTGCATAGAGGAAATCTGCGGCAACCAAACGGTGGCCACTCGCAGGCGCTGCGTGATGTCGATTCCGTTCGAGAATTTTTGACCGGCGCCGGATTGATCGCTCTTTGCGACGTGCCGTGGGTTCCGATTTTTGTGTTCGCTTGCTTCATACTGCATCCCTGGTTCGGATGGATCGCAATCGGTGGATCGCTGCTGATCTTCGGTTTGACGATGTTGAACGAATACTTGACCTTTAAGCTGCTCGGCGAAGCCTCTCGGGCGTCGATTGCCGCCAATCAACAGGCCTCAGCGACGTTGCGGAACGGTGAAGTTCTTCATGCGATGGGCATGCTAGATGCGCTTCGCACGCTGTGGTCTACCAGCCATGGGAAAGTGATTGCGTGGCAGGCGCGCGCCAGTGATCGCGCCGGCGTCATCGTGGCCTCGACCAAGTTCGTCCGGATGTTCCTTCAGACTGCTATTCTTGGAACTGGCGCCTATCTGGCAATCCAGAAAGAGATCTCGCCGGGCGCCATGATCGCCGCTTCGATCATCATCGGGCGAGCGCTTGCGCCGGTGGAACTCGTCGTCGGCAACTGGAAGGGGTTGACTGCTGCGCGCAACGGCTACAAGCGACTGCAACAACTTCTAGCCATCGCTGGTGATGACGCTCAGCGCATGAAACTGCCTCGCCCGGAGGGACGTCTTGAACTAGAAAACGTCGTTGCAGGCGCGCCTGGCCAACGCCGGGCGATCCTAAACGGGGTGAGCTTCGCGCTTGCGCCGGGGGAAGTGGTTGGCATCGTTGGTCCGAGCGCAGCAGGCAAATCGACGCTGGCAAGGGTCATCACCGGAGTTTGGAAAGCCGCGGGTGGTGCGGTCCGGCTGGATGGCTCGGACATGTCCCATTGGGACCCCCAGGTACTCGGCCAATACGTCGGATATTTGCCGCAAGACGTCGAATTGTTCTCCGGATCAATCGCACAAAACATCTGCCGCTTTCAGAACGCAGACGGAGATGAAATCGTAAGAGTCGCTCAATTGGCTGGCTGCCATGAGATGATCCAGCAGCTCGGCGATGGTTACGATACCCAGATCGGCGACGGCGGCCATGCGCTATCCGGTGGTCAACGGCAACGGATCGCGCTCGCGCGATCGCTTTTTGGCAATCCCTGTCTAATTGTCCTTGACGAGCCTAATGCAAGCTTAGACGCCGCAGGCGAAGAGGCATTGCTTTTTGCCGTCCAGAAGATGCGTGCCGCGGGATCCACCGTCGTGATTATCACGCACAAGGTCAATATTCTTGCCGTTACGGACAAAATCGTCGTGATGGGTCAAGGCGCAGTTCAAGCGTTCGGGGCGAGAGACGAAATCCTCGGACGCCTCTCCGGTCCCCGTGCGGTCGCGGTCGCAAACGGCTAAGTGCAGGTAAGAAATGTCCAAACAAGTTGATGTCTCGGTCGCGAGCTGGAAACGTCCGGCATTGATCGGTTACGCGGTCATTGCGCTTACATTTGGCGTGATGGGAAGCTGGTCAGCGATGGCTCGGCTTGACCGAGCTGTCGTCGCGCCAGGCACCGTCACGATTGAGAGCAGTCGCAAGACTATTCAGCATCTCGAAGGCGGTCTCGTTAACGACATTCGGGTGAAGGAAGGGCAGCAAGTCAAGGAAGGCGATGTTCTGCTGCGTCTGGCTCCGTTGCAAGCGAAAGCGAACGCCGATCTTGTCCGCAATCAGCTTGAGGCCGCCATTGTGCTGGATGCCCGCCTTTCTGCGGAATTGAACAAACGTGCCGAAATTACGCTGCCGCCGGAGATCGAAAAACGCGTGTCAGTGTCCCCCGAATTAGCAAAGGTCGTTGAGGATCAGCAGATTCAGTTCCGCGAGCGTCGGGCATCCTTGAACGGTCAGGAGGGTCTCTACCAGTCGAAAATCACCCAGCTTGCGACTGAGAAGGAAGGCATCGCGGTCGAAAAGATGTCGGTCGAAAAGCAGGTCGCCTTTATCAACGAAGAATTGGTGGGTCTGCGCGAACTTCGCGAAAAAAATCTGATTCCGATTTCACGAGCGCTCGCGATGGAACGCGAACGTACCCGCCTTGAAGGGATCATCGGCCGCTCCGTCGCCGACACGGCAAAGGCCGACAACGGCATCAGCGAAGCTCGATTGCAGATCTCACAGTTGAGGCAGAAGTTCCAGGAAGAGGTTTCTGCGCAACTTCTCGAGACGCGGCAAAAGATCAACGACTTGCGGGAAAAAGCCTCGGTCGCGAACGATATCCTTTCGCGGCAAGATATATTGGCGCCGAAGTCTGGGACCATCCAAAATCTAAAAGTCTTTACGCTTGGACAAGTTGTTCGGCCGGGCGAGCCCATGATGGAGATCGTGCCCGATGATGAAAAGCTCGTCATTCACGCTCAGTTGCCGACCACCGAAATCGAGCACGTGCGCGAGGGGATGACCGCTGAAATCCGCTTCCCAGCGTTTCATTCGCGTCGTATTCCTGTGATCCTTGGATCTTTGGACCGGGTCTCAAAAGATCGACTTGTCGATGAAGCGAGCAAACAGCCTTATTTCCTCGGCATCGTGTCGCTCGACAAGGTTCAGGTTCCGGAAGAATATCGTGGCAAGGTGATGGCGGGCATGCCCGCGGAAATTATCATCCCGACCGGTGAAAGAACCGCCTTCAGCTACATGATTTCTCCGCTGACCGACTCGCTTCGCCGATCATTCCGGGAATAGGAAGTAAGAGTAGCTCGGTCATCCCTTGTCTACTCGCATAGCTGTTTCGACGGGGCTCTGGATCCTTCGACGTTAAGCCATCGTGAGACAATCGGAGAGAGTCTGTAGTCGCCCTCGCCGAGGTTTGGGCGACCTCCTTGGGGCCACGTTGTGACGGTCTGATGGGTGCTTGGGGGTCGCAGTACCGACTTGAACCGGTCGCTGCCGGGGGCGCAAAGAGCTCGACGATGCTTTATCGAATTATTTTCATTTGCAGAGCTGATGCGCAGCTCGCATCCTGCCAGAGCACATCGGCGAAAATTGCAGATGCATGGCTTCGGAGCGCGATTTTCAAAACTCAAATAGTTTCCGTGAAGCTCTGAATCCCGTGGGCCTCTAGCCTTAAGGTCACACCCTTCGCGAAATACCCCGCATCAGACAAGGCGGTCCTCGTCGGACGCGTACGACGCCGCTCGGCCATCGCCAGAAGCATCACGCCCCCGTTCGAGTTCAGGCGCCCGCCATCGAAGGCAGCTGTGACTTTCTTGGCGTGAACGGCTGAAAATGAGAATGGCAGAATCGTATCATCGGTCATGGCGGGCGTGGCGTTCGCAGGTGAAGGTGATGGGGTTGGCTTCGCAACCGAATCCTACGCCGCATCAGCGCTTTACACCACGCTCGCCAACCTCGCAGGCGCCCTCTGACGAATAAGACGGGCTAGCTTAAGCGAGGACCGCTAGGTCGTGCGGTAGCTGTCCAACGATCGTAATAGTCGACCCGTCCGTCATGGACCACGTCTTTACCACCAAATCCGGGCTAGAAAAATGACTGGGATCGGTGTCAAACAAGACGTAGTTGTGGTCCGAATTGATGACTTCATAGGTATTCTGGCTAGCGAAGGCATTGATCAGCTGGCTTGCGGTCGCATCAAACGCTGCATAATGCGCTTGTTGGGAGGTTGACGCCGCGTTCTCTGACGTCACAGCATTAGAGCTTGCAAAGCTAGTTGCCACCGATACGACGGAGACTGACGTCGATGTGGGCACTCCACTCGACGACGAATTCGGGCCCTCGATCGAGGAAGGGCTCTGTGCCCCCAGGGTTAGAAATCTAGCAACACTGTTTCCGAACAGATCGGTTGCACCCGCAACTATCACGTCCTGCACGGACAGATGATCGATCAAACTGACTTGGGTTGCATCATGGCTGTAATTGCTAAGAACGCTCGTAATGAACGTATTTGCACTCTGAAAATCGTTCGATGAAGACAACGAACGATCGGGCGTTGAAGACCCCAAAGGGGACGATGAATTATGCCCCGCATCGGCAACACGCGCATCTGATGAAACGGCCGAAGTCCCCGAGCTCAAGCTATTCGATGCAATAGATGAACTATTCGCGACAGCAGTGTTCGTCGAAAGTGGCGTAGACGGTGCGACAGTAGTTCGCTCCGAAAGCGCCACCTGGTACTCAGTTGTCGTACTGGCGAGGGCGTCGGTGGTCACGCCCCGATGATCGCCATCAGCACGTGCGACGCTCTGAATAGACTCAGGAGAATGCAGGTCAGCGACAGCAAACTTGGCAGAGGCCGAAGACAGTACAACGGCTCCCAAATTTCCCTGCAGCTCTATGACAGTTTGCGACGCATTTGACGACGCAAGGCCGTCTAGCCACACTTGCGCGCTCGACAAATCGAGCAAGTCGGCGGAGTGAATATCTTTGGCAAGTTCACCAATCGCGGCTGTGTGAGGAGCGGCCACTGAATGAACTGAGCGGGTCTGATCGTCCGTGAGATTTACAAGGTTCGACGCAATTGAATTGAACGCGTCACTAGCCGACTGTGGAAATTCGGTTGCAGCAAGCGCCACCATCGCGACGACAGCCGCCGCAACTTGCCGATCATACCACTTTCGTTCACCATCCCCGTTCGAGACGCTAGCTTCGTGCGAACCTTCTCTGTCATGATGATTTAGCGACTGGTGATTATCGACTGCAGCTGGGTCAAGCGTATGAGCGACGGCTTCGGTACCCAGCATTTGATACAGCGCCGTCGCAACGACTGCCGCCAGAAGTGATGCCGGATGCAACAACAGCTTCGATCCGCGCGGCGGCATCGGGATCAGGGTCGGATTCACCGAAACAAATTCCGCAAGCAACCGCCGGAAATCCGATCCTTGCAGCGCCCGACCGACGGATTCGGCAACAATAAGGTATTGTCCTTCAACACGCGCGAAGTGGACGATTACTTCGCCGTCATGAGCACGGCAAAAGACGAACCAAGGATCGCCCTCATCCGACAGGCCCCGATCCACCGCGATATTCATACCGGCTTGGACCAACGCAGCCTCGACGCGGTAGAACTCGGCAATCTCCTGATTGGACCAGTCACCGATAACCGCTGCGGCAGGTCTGAAAAATGATAGTAATTCGGCAGCCATTCGCGATCCTAGAATCTAAGCATTGTTCGGATTTACAGAAACGGACTCAAGATTGTTCCAACCCCGAACGTCAGGGCTGTGGAAACAAAATTTCGTATGTGACCGGATCGTAATAGCGCAGCAGAGTTTTGACGAACAGCTTCGGCTCGACGCCGAACGTCTGCGCCCAAGACTCGTATTTTTCCGGGGCAATGCGCCCCCTCCCCGTCTCTAGCTGAGAAACGAACGTATAGTATTCCGTACCAGTTGCTTCGGCCACTTGGCGCTGCGACAAACCCTTCGCTTCGCGCAACTGCTTCAACCAACGTCCGGCCTCCTTTCGGAGCTCCTGAACATCGTCAAGAATACGGTGCGGGACGCCTGACATGCAATCTCCAAGAGTGGCTGCCAAAGACTGTGGAACAAGTACCACAAGCCAGGGCGTCCAGCAAACTAAATATAGCCCAACCTGTTGTGTAGGCGACGTAATTCTAGCGATAGCGGCCCGTCACGCCTCCGCAACCGCCTGCTCGGTTCCGCGCGAATGGCCGATTGCGCCGTTTTCACCAAAAAGGATGGCATGGGTAACAGGATCGTAAAACCGCAGAAGAGCTTGGACGAACTGCTGCGGATTGACCCTAAGCGCCTTTGCCCAAAGCCGATATTTGTCCGGGGGAATTCGGCCTTTGCCGTTCTCGATTTGCGAAATGAACGTATAAAACTCGCTTCCGATCGCATCGGCGAGCTCGCGCTGCGAAAGGCCGGCCTTGTTCCGCATCTCCGCAAGCCACCGCCCCGCCTCTCGTCGCAGATGCTGTGTCTTGGCACTCTTTAAGTCTTGCGTATGCGCGTACATGAACCGGTGATTCTCTCAAAGGCAACGATCTTCAACGTAACACGCCGCGGGACCTAAACGATATAGGAGCTGCCGAGCTTCGAGAGGGCAATTTGAACCAAAAGACCACTCGTCTCAACTAAATCAATACAGCGTTAATTGGGATTGTTTCGACGCCAAGCCAAATTTGAGTTTAAAAACTCAGGATTGCATCTATGCACACCTCTCAACCTATGAATTTCAAGTAGTTAGCAATTTTGTTATGTAATTCAAAACTAAGCGAGTACAGTATTGGAGCTATATTACTTGGAAAATCTGATTATTTTGGGGAGATCCAGCCGTCATTTCTCTACGCACGGAGATTTGTGGAAAACAGTACTTGTAATTATGAATTGGCCGATTGTATTCCCGTATGTGCAACGCGGGACACGGCTTTCGTTGCAGGCGAATAGGCGGTAGAATTTCCGCCTATTCAATAGAAAATTAATGATGGGGCGTCCCACCTTGAATTTTATTGACAAGTTTGAAGCCGATTTCGCCCGGGTCGACGGCATGTCACTGAGGCCGATCGAGCACGACGGCCAAAACACTGTCGCTGTTTCCGATGCTCACTTGCTGTTTGCGGGTGACTACCACCGCTCCGGCGTCGATCTCATCATCGAGAAGGACGGCAGGAATCTGCTGGTACGCGATTATTTCAAAGGGGAAAAGCGCGCTTCGCTTTCGTCATCCGACGGCGCCACGCTCTCTGGTGCGACGGTCGAGGCGCTTACGGGGCACACCCAGTATGCGCAAGCCGATGGCAGTCTCAGCTCCGCCCAAATCATCGGCCATGTGACGAAAATCGCGGGAAACGCGACCGTCATCCGCAATGGTGTCGCGATTGTCTTGAATCTCGGCGATAACCTCAACAAGGGAGATGTGGTTCAAGCAGGCTCAAACTCGTCTTTGGGTCTTACGTTTAATGACGGCACCGTGTTCGGTCTCTCGTCGAACGCACGTATGGTTCTTAATGAGATGGTCTACGATCCGAATGGATCGTCGAACAACTCGCTGCTAACCCTGGTCCAAGGTACGATTTCATTCGTTGCAGGCGAGACCGCCAAACATGGCAGCATGAAGGTGGATACGCCCGTGGCAACCATGGGTATCCGCGGCACCGCCGTGTTAGTGGAAATCGGGTTCGAAGTTCCTGGTCAGGGCGGCGCACCGCCGGTCAACTTTCAAGTTTTGCTTGAACCTACCGGCGTGACGGGATCCTACGTACTGTACAGCAAGTCCGATCCAACGGAGGTGATCGGTACCGTCAATCAGGCGGGGCAACTGACCTCCGTTACCGGTGCCGGTGACGTGTCGCAGTCCCAAGCACCAGCGTTGTCGCTCGCCGCGCAAGCCATCGTGCAGCAGATATTTCAACAGGTATTTCCAAACTACAACCCGAATCCCCAATCGACCCATCCTGGTGGCGGCTCGACTCCAGGTACGCCGGTGCCAGGGGCGACAAATCCAGACAAGCTGCCCCTCAGCATTCCTTTCGATACGCCGACGACGATCCAAATACCGATCAATCTTCCAAACGCGCCGTCAAATGCTGCGCCGACCGTCGTGCCGGTCACAGTCACGATTGTGAAGACAATCGACGTAACGCCCGTCGTTGATTCGAACAGCTTCGCCATTCCCAATCAAGTGAAGATCAACGACGGCAATCCAACAGACGTAATTGTCCCGTATGTACCAGGTAGTGGCAAAATTATTTCAGTTTCTGCTCCAAACGTACCGGCAGGCGTTGATCTTGCACAGTTTCTAACACTCGATCCGCAAACTGGCGCTGTGAACTATGATGCAAGTCACTTTGCATTTTTAACCGAAAATCAAAAAGCCGTCGTTACGATTGCATTTGACAGTAAGGCCGGCTCAGACACTTTCCACGAAACCCTGACGCTGACGATCAACGGCATCAATGATCCACCGGTCGTCACGGCAGCCAACTTTCTTGTCGAGCGCGGCGGGACGACAGTTCTAAGTTCGGCCAATATTAGCGTGGCGGATCCGGACAGTACGGGCTTCACGTTCCACGTTGCAAATGTCAGCCACGGCTCGTTCCAAACCTCCGCGGACGGCGTGCATTGGGCCGATGCTGCAACGTTTACCAGTGCAGACTTAAATGGAGGCCACGTTCGTTTCGTACACGACGGTAGTTTAGTCGGTGCGACGTTCTCAATTACAGCCGACGACGGCGCGAACGCTAATCATCTTAGCAGTGGCGCAAGCGGAAGGGGTGGGTTGACGGCCAATCATGTCCCTAACGTAACCGCAACAGATGGCGCCATTTCCGAACTACCCGGAATGGGCAATTCAACGATAGATAACGCGTCGGGCACAATCAATTTTGCTGATGCCGACCTTGCAGACAGGCCGGTTATTAGCGCCGCGTTTGCCAGCGCCATCCTTACGTCTGCTCCGCATGTCACGGCTTCGATCAGTTCTTCAGTCGCAGCCGCGATCGCGGCGGCAGAAGCATCGTTGCAGCTTACTCCTGCAAGTTCAAACACAAACAGTGGCTCTGTAAACTGGACCTACACGATACCAGACAGTTCGTTCGACTTCCTTTCGGCCGGCGAAACGTTGAATCTGGTCTACACGGTGACTGCCGACGATGGCCGCGGCGGCGTAGTCACAATCCCACTTACTGTAGCGGTTGCCGGTAGTAACGATGCTCCGACCATATCGGCTGGCGCGAACAACACCGGGAATGTGACTGACGATGGTCGCGGTATTGGAACGCTTACCACTACAGGATCGATTGGGTTTGTTGATCCAGACTTAAACGACACTCACACCACGAGCTATACTCTGCTGTCGTCAACCGGCTCATCAAGTGTCGGCGCCTTCACCTTCACTAATCCAACCAGCGGTTCAGGCGGCGCGGGTCTCGTCAACTGGTCGTACAACCTCTCAGACAGCGATCCCATACTAAGGTCTCTAGCTGCCGGGCAGACCATTTCGCAGGTCTACGAAGTTAAGCTTACTGACGGCAGCGGCGCTTTTGTTACTCAGAACGTTTCGATCTCCATTACGGGTGCCAACGACGCTCCGCTGGTTAGCGCAACGAGCGGGACGGCAGCTCACGCCTTAGACATCGACAGCGCGACTGGCACCATCAGTTTCACCGATCCGGATTTAACAGATCGGCCTACTGTGACAGCTGCAATCGCTTCAGCTTTCGTTTATGACGCCGATCATCACGACATCACGAATTCGCTTACGTCAGCGCAACTGACCGCGTTGCATGCGCTAGAGAATTCTCTAACGCTTGGCACGTCGAACGGAAGAACCAACGTTGGCTCAGTCTCCTGGACCTACAGCACCACAGATGACAAACTTGAGTTCTTAGGTACAGGCGAGACGGCTGTCTTGAACTATACCGCGATAGTCAATGACGGTCACGGAGGTGTTATAAGTTCACCTTTTTCGGTCAGTCTTGGGGCAAGCAACGTTCCGCCCGTCGTCACGGTAACGAGTGGTACGGTCGCTGAAGCTGGAGATCCCCCTACTGACTCCGCCCATGGCACAATCGGTTTTACGGATGCGAATCTCGACGACCGTCCGTCTGTGTCGGCAACCTTGTCGTCAGCCCAGCATCTTGATTCTAGCCAGCAAGAAATCACTCAGTTAAGCGCGGCTGAATTGGCTGCTGTTCAGTCAGCGAGTGTGCAGCTTTCATTGACACCCAAATTGGGCAACACAAATCAGGGCACGGTCGATTGGAGCTATAGCGTACCGAGCCATCGGTTCGACTTTCTAGGCGCCGGAGAAGCTATCGTTCTCGCCTACACGGCAACCGTGGATGACGGTCATGGTGGTATTGTTAACACACCTTTCAGCGTGACTGCGATCGGGAGCAACGACGCACCGACTATCGTAGCCGGCGGCTCAACTACAAACGCGACGATTAATGTCAACACGGCTTCATCGGGTCTAATTTCCAGTGGAGCCGCGGCGATCTTAACGGCGCATCCTAGCGGCTTAATTGAGCTTCCCCACGGCCAAGACCCCGTCTACGGGACGTTGGCCATGCAACCAAACGACGATGAGTCGTCGTCTGCCATCGACATCACTTCGGTGTTTGGTGGTAGTGTAAATTTTTTTGGCACGCCCTACACGTCCCTGTTCATCAACAATAACGGCAACGTCACCTTTGCTAGTTCAAGCAGAACGTTCACGCCGAGCCAAATCACGGGTCAGACCAATAATCCGATGATTGCCGCGTTTTGGGCGGACGTAGACACCCGAGGTGGCGGGAATGTCTATTATCAACTCGACGCCACTGACGGCATCATGACGATCACTTGGGACCGTGTCGGCTATTACAACCAGCACGCCGATAAAACGAATACGTTTCAGATCGTTTTGGTGAATGAGGGAAATGGTAACTTTGACATTTCGTACCGTTACGATCACATTGGGTGGACTGCTGGCGACGCCAGCGGTGGTATTGGCGGCCGGGACGGAACCGCGGCGCGCGCTGGTTATTCGGCCGGAGACGGGGTTCACTTTTTCGAATTGCCACAATCAGGCAATCAAGCAGCCCTACTGACGCTGCCAGGCACACCGGGCAATACGAATATTGCTGGGGTCGACGGATTTAAAGTTCGTAATGGCGACGTGGCGCCTTCATTGGTTACTGCGTCCGGTGAAATTGATTTTTCTGATCCCGATTTGACCGATGTTCATACCGCCGTAAGTGCTTTCGCGGGAACCGGCACTTCGCTCGGGCATCTTTCACTCACGAAGATCAGTGATACCACTGGGTCTGGGACGGGCGGTAAATTTTCATGGACCTACACCGCAGATCCCGTAACCGTTCAAAACGCGCTTGCAGCTGGTAACAGAACGGAAATTTTCAACGTCACGGTTGGTGATGGCCACGGCGGAACGTTGGTCCAGGCTGTAGTTGTGAATCTCACTGCCCCTGGAAATCCGGTGGTGACCGAGCACCTTGTTGCTGACACCGGAAGCTCGTCGAGCGACGGGCTAACATCAAATGCCTCACTTGCCGGGACAGGGCTGGCTAGCACAGCTGTTCACCTCACCATCGATGGCGTATTGTCGACGGCATCTGTGACCACGGATGGTGGAGGTCACTGGTCATTTACGCCTGCGCTCGCACAAGGCTTTCATACCATCGTAGCGAACCAGACCAGCGGGACTGGCAGTGTCGGTTCGGCATCGGTTTCTTTTGTACTCGACACGCAAGCCCCCACCGTCACAATTGATAACGAGGGAGGGCTGACTTCCGTTACTTCGCAGAGCATCACTGGAAGAGTGGACAGCGCCGACGTCGGCACTGGAGTCACGCTGTATGATGGGACCACCTTTCTCGGTCCAGCGGCTATTAGCGCGGATGGTTCGTGGTCTAAGACTGTAGAATTGTCCGGGATGGGTTTACACAACATCATCGCAAAAGACACAGATGCAGCGGGCAACACAGGCAGTTCTTCTGTCAACTATACATTGATCGGGCATCACACGCCGGACACACTCGTTGCCGCGAATTTCAATAGCACAAGCGCCAGTGTTTTTGCCTGGCAAGACAATGGCCTTTATACTGCATCGGTCTTCTCATTAGACCCATCTTCTGAGTTACGTGCTCGGTCGCCCTTCTCAATTGCTGTCGCGGACGTTACGGACGACGGTATCGCTGACATCGTCACGACAGACCGTGATTCGAATAATATTTCGGTTGCCTCAGGCAATTCGCTAGGGGGCTTCAACGCACCAACGGTTTACGCGTCGGGTGGATCGGGCCCCAGAGGCCTGTCTCTTGCTGACATGAATGGCGACGGAGTTGCCGACATCGTCGTATCGAACAGCGACAGCAATACGGTTGGCATCCTATTAAGCGACGATCGCGGCGGCGTTTCTCCCGTTAACACCGTCGGAACAGGGTCACGCCCGCTTCTTCTTGCTACCGGCGATTTTAATGGCGACGGCAAGATCGATGTCGTGACGGCAAATTATGATTCTGACAACTTGAGCCTATTGTTAGGCGATGGTCACGGAAATTTAACTGCCGCAACAACAATTGGAATTGAAGGAACCCACCCTCACCCAAGGTCCGTGACCGTTGGCGATGTGAACAAAGACGGTAACCTCGATATTGTGGTTGCAAACGAAGGTAACAGTTCCGTTGATGTCTTGATCGGCGATGGTCATGGTCAATTCCAAGATCATAACTTTTCGACAGGCAATGCAACGTCGCCAACGTCCGTGACACTCGGTGATCTTAGTGGAGATGGCTTGCCAGAGATTGTCCTTGCAAGCCAGTCGAGTAGCGAGATTGCGGTTCTGAAAAATCTATCCCAGGGCAATTTCGATACCGCCAAAGTTTATGCAAGCCCGAGCGCCGTCGGCGTCGTCGTTGGCGATTTCAATGGCGACGGTTTTGCGGACGTCGCCACGACCCAATCTACGAATTTGACTAATTTCATCGCGGTTTTTACCGGCAATGGAGACGGCACGTTGAACACACCGACATCGTATTCAACTGGTGGAACACGGCCGCTTGCGGTTGCTGTCAATCACCCGCCGCAGGAACGTACACTCGAGGGTACGTCAGCCAACGACACCTACTTTGGTAGCGGCGCTGTTGATAATTTTGTTTTCAAATCCGGCTTCGGAGACGACATCGTGCAGAACTTCACACACGGCGACAAACTTGTTTTCGATTTTGATGCCGGATTCACACCCTCAGATCAAAGTTCATTCGCAACTTGGGCTGCCGCTCATCTCAATACGGCGACGACCGATACGATCGTGAATATCGGGGACAATAGTATTATAGTCAAAAATGCTCATTTGTCGGCCAACGACTTCATCGTTCATCACTAGAGCATTTTCACGATTGGTGGAATCGGAGGATTCCCCTCGAAGCTGCTCCATGATTCAGTTTCCGCATTGATTCGATGGCGGAGGCTTTGATGGGTGCCCCTTATTCTCAAGATTTGCGTGAACGGGTAATTTCCATTGTCGACAGCGGCATGGGAGCGTACCAGGCCGAGCCGCTGCTGCGGGTCAGCGTTTCCTACATTTACAAGGCGCTGGGACGACGGCGCGAGACCGGCGAGACTACAGCGCGCCGATCGGGACGCGGGCCTGCGCCGAAGCTGGCCCCTCATGATGAGGCCCTGCGCCAGCGGATCGCGGAGGTGCCAGACGCTACGCTGGAGGAGATGCGAGCGTGGTTGCTGGCCACGCATGACATGAAGGTCAGTGTCGGCTGTTTGTGGAAGCACCTGCGCCATCTCGGCCTGTCGCTCAAAAAAAGTCACTGAGTTCCGCCGAGCAAGATCGGGCCGATGTCGCCGAGGCGCGCGTGGAATGGCGCGCCGGTCAGGCGGACCTGAGCCCGGAGCGTCTGGTCTTCATCGACGAGAGCGGCGCGTCCACCAA
>JBBRGE010000011.1:0-15730 GCA_038241045.1 Hyphomicrobiales bacterium
GAAAGAGCGTGGCAAGCGCGGCCGTTGCGAGACAAAATCCCGCAACTGCGTCCGTCGGCACGTTCGCGAATTTGCGCGACAAAACCGAATACCCGGCCCAGACGAACGCGGCGACGAAGGCTGCGGCAAATCCCGGCAAATAAGTTTTATTGAAGCCGGCTTCGCCGTTGCCGGCAAATAGGGCAATCGTTCCTGCAAAACCGAGCGCTGCGCCGACGATATGATGCCGAGCGAGTTGTTCATTTGGCAGCAGCGATGACAGCAACACAATCAACAGCGGCCACAGATAGTTGAGCAGCCCTGCCTCGACGGGCGGCGCAAACCGCAACGCCAGAAAATACAGAGCGTGATAGCCGAACAGCCCGCCGACACCCACCAGCCACACGACGAACGGTTGCCGGAGCGCGCGCCAAGCACCTCGACGCCATATCCATGTCAAAGGACCAATGCAGGCGCCGATGGCAAACGTCATGGCAAGAAGCTGAAACGCTGGCACGCGCCCGGTCGCGACAGTTAACACCGCCAGCAGCGACCACATCACAATCGCAGCGAGGCCGATAAGAGTGGCGCTCGATTGCGTCATCGCGAGCAAAAAACTTTCATTGTGCGATGATGAGACGAGGCATCAATGCAGATACTGCCCGCCATTGATGGTCATGGTCGAACCAGTGATAAAACCTGAATCGTCGGATGCGAGGAACACCACCGCGCGCGCAATCTCTTCCGGTTCGCCGAGCCTATTGGCAGGAATGGCTGGAATCACGTTCTTCTCAAGCACATCCTTCGGCACCGCCTGCACCATCTCGGTGTTGATATAGCCCGGGCAAATCGCATTGACGGTGATGCCGCCCTTCGCGTTTTCCAGCGCCAGTGCCTTGGTGAAGCCGATATCGCCGGCCTTCGCGGCGGAATAATTGACCTGACCGAATTGACCTTTTTGGCCGTTGATCGACGAAATGCTGATGATGCGTCCGAACTTTCGGCCGCGCATGCCTTCGATCACCTGCCGCGACATATTGAACAGCGAGCCGAGGTTGGTATTGATGACGGCATTCCACTGATCGAGCGACATCTTGTGAAACGGCACGTCGCGGGTAATTCCGGCATTATTGATAAGCACGTCGATCGGCCCGAGTTCGGCTTCAACTTTCTTGACGCCCGCAGCGCAGGCGTCGAATACCGCAACATCCCATTTGTAAACCGGGATTCCCGTCTCGGCTTTGAATTTGGCCGCAGCCTCGTCGTTCCCGGCATAACTGGCCGCCACTTTGTATCCCGCCGCCTTTAACGCCTTGCTGATTGCGGCACCGATGCCGCGCGTTCCCCCGGTGACCAATGCAACTCTTGCCATTGCGTATTCCTCACTCATTCGCTGACTTTTCTTTTGAAGAATAAGTATTCAGGTCAATTGCGACGACCGCAAGAAAAAATGCCCGGCACAAATAAAGCCGGGCATTCTGATTTTGTATTGTGCAGTGCGCTGAAAGGATTAGCGCTCGACGCACATCGCGATACCCATGCCACCGCCGATGCAAAGCGTCGCGAGGCCTTTCTTGGCGTCGCGCTTTTGCATCTCATGCAGCAAAGTCACCAGCACGCGCGCGCCTGATGCACCGATCGGATGACCGATCGCAATCGCGCCGCCGTTGACGTTGACCCTGGCGGGGTCCCAGCCGATTTCCTTGTTCACCGCGGACGCCTGTGCGGCGAAAGCCTCATTGGCCTCGATGAGGTCGAGATCGCCGGGTTTCCAGCCAGCTTTTTTGAGCGCAGCTCGCGACGCAGGAATCGGTCCGGTCCCCATGATTGAAGGATCGACGCCGGATTGTGCCCACGACACGATCCGCGCCAAAGGAGTCTTGCCTTCCTTCGCCGCCTGTTTTGCTGTCATCAGGACGAGCGCCGCCGCGCCATCATTGATGCCTGACGCATTTCCGGCGGTTACAGTGCCTTCCTTATCGAAGGCGGGCTTGAGCTTCGTCATGCCCTCCATCGACGCGCCGTGGCGCGGACCTTCGTCGGTATCGACAACGATCTCGCCCTTACGGGTCTTGACGGTGAAGGGCACGATTTCGTCCTTGAATTTGCCGGCCTTCTGCGCTGCCTCCGCCTTGTTCTGCGAACCGACAGCGAACTCATCCTGCTGCTTGCGCGTGATCTGGAATTGCTTGGCAACATTCTCGGCGGTGTTGCCCATGTGATAGCCGTTGAAGGCATCCCACAGACCGTCCTTGATCATGGTGTCGACGAAATCGACCGCCCCCATCTTCACGCCGCCGCGAAGATATTGTGCGTGCGGCGACATGCTCATGGATTCCTGGCCGCCAGCGACGACGATTTCGGAATCGCCATTCATGAGCGCCTGATAGCCGAGCGCGACTGTGCGCAGGCCTGAACCACAGAGCATGTTGACGCCCCAAGATGGGCTCTCGACCGGAATACCGGCTTTCATGGCTGCCTGTCGCGCGGGGTTCTGACCCTGCGCGGCGGTCAATATCTGACCCATGATGACTTCTGAGACGCGTGCGGGCTCGACGCCGGCTCGCTCCAGCGCCGCCTTGATGGCGACTGCGCCAAGCTCATGGGCTGGGGTGTTGGCGAAAGCGCCGTTAAAAGTGCCTATCGCAGTGCGAGCGGCGCTGACGATGACGACATCGTCGGACATGGACATCTCCTAGGCTTGAGTTCTGGAGCGGGAAAGCCGCCGGGGGGCGGGCCGGGCTCATCAAGTACCCTCTCTTAGCCTAGCCTTTTCGTGTCAACCGGCCAAAGGCATTCTGGGCAATCGATGGGCGGTCGGCTGTTTTGCGCTGCCCGCACATTAACCGTGCTGCACAAAACGGTAGCCGTACCCGGCTGAAAGTGCTTATTTTATTGCGATGCATTGCTTGCGCCGCCCTCGGGAATGACCGGCGGTTCCATCCCTCGGTACGTATGTGTGAGTGTCCATGGCAAAAACCGACCAGCCGATTACGATCAAAAAGTACGCCAACCGGCGTCTCTACAATACCGGCACCAGTACCTATGTGACGCTTGAGGATCTCGCGTCGATGGTGAAAGACGGCGAAGATTTCCTCGTCTACGACGCCAAGAGCGGCGATGACATCACCCGCTCGGTGCTGGCCCAAATCATCTTCGAGCAGGAAAACAAGGCCGGGCAGAACCTTCTGCCAACCACGTTCCTGCGCCAGCTGATCCGCTTCTACGGCGACAGCATGCAGATGGTGGTGCCGAAATATCTCGAGCAGTCGATCGACACACTGACGCGCGAGCAGGAAAAGTTTCGCAAGCAGATGACGAACACCTTCAGCAACACGCCGTTCGCACCGCTGGAAGAACACGTCCGGCGCAACATGGAAATGTTCGAGAAGACTTTCTCGATGTTCAAACCATTTGCCGCGCCGATACGATCTCATACCGCCGACGCTCCGCCAACCAGCACCGAGCCGCCCGAAGCGGACGACATCGACGATCTCAAGCGCCAGATGAAAGAAATGCAGGAGCGGCTCGAACGCATGGCGAAAGAGCCAGAGAACAAGAGCTAAGAGCAAAAAGGCTGGGTGAAAATCCGGCCTTTATGCTTTTGAGAATAAGTAACCGCAGTGGGTCTATCCGGTCGCGGTTTGCGCCGCTGTTGGATCCCAAGGCCTCGCGAGGGAAGCCAGTCCGGTCAGGCGGCCCTGGATATAATCACAGCCCCAATTCTGAAGCATGGCCGCAGACTCCTCGTCCTGCACCCATTCCGCCACGGTCTTGATACCGAGACGGTGCGCGAGATCGATCAGAGTCTGTACGAAAGCCCGGTCGTCCGGCGAGCGCGTGATATTTTGCACGAACGCGCCGTCGATCTTCACAATGTCCACGCCGAGCTTGCGCAGATTTCGGAACGACGTGTATCCGGCACCGAAATCGTCGATCGCAATCCGGCTGCCGAAATTTTTCAGCCGCGTCACGAACCCGCGCACATCGTCGAGATCTTGTATGGCGACGGTCTCTGTAATTTCCACGATCAAACGCTGGGCAACACCGGGATGGGCGCGCATCAGCGATTCGATGCTAGCCCACCAGTCCGGGTCCATCGTCGTATCGGGTGAAATATTGAGACTGAGCTGCGCTTCGGGAGCGGCTGCAAGCTCCGCAACCACGAGTTCGAGCACGCGGTGATCGACAAGCCGGATCAATCCAAGCTTTTCCGCCACCGGCACGATGTCCGGCGACAATGAATATTGTCCATCTTCTTGGCGCATGCGGACAAGGCATTCGTGAAAGGCAATCTGGCGCGAAGATGCGGTGACCACCGGCTCATAAGCCATCACGATGCGGCGTTCGTTGAGCGCCGTGACAATCTCGTCGGTGACACGAATGTTGACGCGGCGTTGCGCGTCGCGCTCGACATTTGGCCGCCATACCATCATCGAGCCGCGCCGGCGACCCTTGGCGAGATCGAGTGCCTCCTGCGTGCGGCTCATGGCCTCTTCGGCCGTGCGTGCATGGCGCGGGGCGTTGACAGCGCCAATTGTTGCGGTGACAGCAACAGGTCCGGATCGTGTCGGCACGACTTCGTCGCGAATGCCGGCGAGAAACCGCTCTGCGGCAATGTTCATGTCGTCGACCGTGCAGTTCTTCAAAATCAGGCCGAATTTATTGCCTGAGAAACGCCCGAGAACATCGCCTCCGCGCAGTCGGGCACGAATACGCTTTGCAACCTCGAGGATGACCTCGTCGGCGACATCGAATCCGAACGCCTCGTTAAGGCGTGCAAGGTGATCGATGCCGATCAGCATGAAGGCGAATGACGAGCGGAAGCGCGCGGTTTCGTTCGCTGCCTCGGCGAGCGCTGCGACGAGGCAGGGTCGATTGAGTTCACCCGTTAACGCGTCGTTCTGCGATAGCTTCAATAGCTGTTCGTCGCGGACGCGGCGTTCGTTGTTGATCCGGACAATTCCCTGCACGCGCGCCGGCTTTCCGTCCGCACCGGCAAACCAGCACCCGGCCTCCTCGATCCAGATCAATTCGGCTGACGTGCTTGCGCGCACGCCGTATTCGATCTGATAGGCGACACCACAGTCCGCGTCCTTCGCCGATCCGTTCAAGACCGCTTCGGAGCGAACGCCGCGTGAGGGCTCGATTAATTTTGCAAGCTCGCTTGCGCGCGATAAAGATTCCGAAGGAATCTCGCCGAACACGGAGGCGACATTGTCGCTCCATTGAATGGCGTCTGTGGCGATGTCCCAATCGAAGCTTGCATGGCCCAGAGCAGCAAGAATGCGCGATTCGCCCAAACCGGCTTTGGCGTGAATGGCTGTGGCCGCGGCGTGAAAATTGGCGGATGTCAAAGTAGCCTCGTTGTGGGACGCCGGCAGATGATTCGCAGGCTCAAGAATAAAGCGATCAGAGGCAATGAGCCTAGGCTAAGTTCCTGAAGAATGTGCCAAACCCGGCCGCCAATAGTGACGCGCGCCCGGTAAACCGATGCCAACCATGTCCGGCATATCCCTTGCGATGTTCGAGTTGAGGAGACGCAATGCGTCCCAAAACGAGACGAGGCTGGCACAGAATGAAATTCGTCGAAGTTGGAGCTTGCACGGCGCTCATGCCTGTCGGGCAATCGGCCAAGTCCCAGAACTCGCTGTTCGCCCGATCGCGGCCCGATGCTCCCTTCGTGACGCAATTGATAGCCACGGCGACTGGCGAGGCACAAACCCGCCGATTGCGGCAGGCAACGCAGGCGGACGCGCTTACGGATTATGGACGCGTGGCGGCGCGCAAAGTCGAGCCAAGACAAAATGGTGCGCGCGTTTCGTTGGTTGCCTAGAGCAATCAGGACTTCGATTCATCCGACCTGTCGGATGTCGGCGGGTTGTCGGATTTTGCCGTCTGATCGCGGTCGGAAATCAAATCCGACATGCTCCAGTCCGATAATTTTCGCTCGGCTGCGAGCGGCGCGGCAACCACGGGTGTCACAGCAGGAGCCGGGACAGGCTTTGGTGCAGGCGCAGGTTCAGGGCGGGGAGCCGGTGTTGGTGATACTGAAATCATCTCCGGCGGCTTTGCTTCGGGCGGAATGATTTCGGAGCGTTTCGGAGCGGGAGGCGGGGACCAATCCGGCTTTGGAGAAACCATCGCCGGTTCTTGCCTTATTGGCTCCGGTATCGCTGGCATCGGCGCAGGTTCACTCGCATCTACCGTCGCCGCATAACGCCGGTTGCGAAGCCCGATAACGGCACCGGCCACAAACTCAACGCCGGTCAGCACGGTCAGCAGAAAAAAATCGGACGTTCCGAGGGCTTTCAAAAACAGGAATTCGGTGGCGGCACCGGCGAATACAATCAGCGACAGCAGATGATCGGTGAGATATCGCGCGCCCGGACGCGAGGCTTTGATGATCTCAAACAGCAGCATGACGATCGCAAGCGCGATCAGCGCATCGCCGAATGTCGGTGTCCACACCACGCCGGACATAAGCGTCACGCGCGTGATCTGCGACGTGAACGCCACGCCGGGCATCAGGAAAACAAAAATATTATAGATTGCGAGCGGGATGAGAAGCAGCGGGAAACCGATCATCGACATCGGCGGGCTTTCTCTGGCAATTACACACGACGTCCGCAAGCCAACCGCATCGCGCGACCTCAAGGCAATAACGCCGCCCGAAGGCGGCGAAATCACGACCTAGTCTTTTTTGACCTTGAGGACCTGGCGACCCTTGTACATGCCGGTCTTCAGATCGAGGTGATGCGGACGGCGCAATTCACCCGAATCCTTGTCCTCCACATAAGTCGGTTTCTTGAGCGCATCAGCCGAGCGGCGCATGCCGCGGCGTGACGGCGAGGTTTTCCTGCGTGGAACGGCCATTGGATCGACGTCCTCTAAATCAAAGGCTCACCCGCCGGGCGGGAGGCACTCCAGAAATCGGATTGAGGCCGCGCTTATAGAGGAAGGATGTTGCGAAAGCTAGACCGGGCAAAGGCGGATAATCAACGAAAATGGCTCAAAATCAGCGATTTCGGCTCCAGCAATTCGTAGCCTCAGCAGACTGTGCACGCGCCATATATGTGCCCGCCATGCGGCGGACGCCGGGGCCGGGGCGACGCGCACTGCGCGTTACTGGATTAGGTAGGATCGCGGCCAGCAATGACGCTTCCTGCAGAGAGAGTGACGACGCGGACCGGTTGAAAGCATAGTTTGCTCCCTCCTCCGCGCCGAATTGCCCTTCTGGTCCGAGTTCGGCGACATTCAAATAAAGCTCGAGGATACGTTTCTTGGACAAAACAAGATCGATCCAGAGCGCCAGCGGAAACTCGAGCGCCTTGCGCACGACACTGCGGCCCGGCCAGAGAAAGAGATTCTTGGCAAGCTGCTGCGTAATCGTCGATCCGCCGCGAATAGCTTCGCCATCCTGCGCGTCCTCAATCACGTCGCGCACCGAATCCCAATCTATCCCGTGATGGGAACAAAATTTAGCGTCTTCCGCACCAATGATCGCGGCCGGCAAGGCAGGCGACATCTTATCAAGATCGACCCACGTCCGCGCCACCGGCTCGCCGGTAAAAAAACGGCCGACCATCAGCGTCGAGATGGGATGGCCGATCCAATACAGCGGCGTCAGAACGTAAGGCAGGACGACCAACAACAGGACGACCAAAATCAAAGCGCGAATCACACGTCGCATGACGCTTCCATTCCCTCACCACCGTCTGGCGTGGTCTGACTAACAGAAACGGCCCTTCCCGCTCCAGCGAAATCCCTTTCGAAACGGCTTTTGCGGAATTGACGAAGCCGGGGCCATGACGGATTGTCCCGCCAAATTTGACCGAGGTTTTTCTGGAGCATTCGATGACAGCCGGCATTTCACCGCAGGACTTCACTAAACGGCTGGATGCCACGGCGGCGGACACCGAGGCATTGCTGATGCGCTTGCTGTCGGATGCCACACTTCCAGGCGAGATCGCGCGCCCGCATCGGCTGATCGAAGCCATGCGCTATTCCAGCCTCAATGGCGGCAAGCGGTTGCGTCCGTTTCTCGCGGTAGAGAGCGCGGCCGTGTTCGGTGTTCCGCGCCAAGGCGCGCTGATGGCCGGTGCCGCACTGGAATGCATCCATTGCTACTCGCTCATTCATGACGACCTGCCCGCGATGGACAACAGCGACCTGCGGCGCGGTCGCCCGACGGCACACAAGAAATTCGACGATGCGACAGTAATTCTCGCAGGCGACGCGCTGCTCACGCTCGCATTCGACATCATCACCCGAGATGACGTTCACAAGGACGCTGGCGTGCGCCTTGCGTTGACGCGCGCGCTGGCTCGCGCCTCCGGTGTCGGCGGGATGGCAGGCGGTCAGATCATGGATCTGGCTGGCGAAGGGCGTTTCGGCGACAAGGAAACGCCAGACGTCGCGAAACTCCAGCAGATGAAGACCGGCGCGCTGTTGAAATATGGCTGCATCGCGGGCGCATTGCTCGGGCAAGCCCCGAAGGTGCAATACGACGCGCTCGATGCGTATGGGCATGCCTTCGGCGAAGCGTTTCAGATCGCCGACGATCTGCTGGATGTCGAAGGCGACGCCGCAGCACTCGGCAAGCCCGCAGGTCAGGATGCAGCCCTGGGCAAAACCACGTTCGTCACTCAGCTCGGCATCGCCGGTGCAAAAGCGCGCCTGCGCGATCTGCTCAAGCAGGCGGATGCTTCGCTCGCGCCATTCGGTGCAAAAGGCGACGTGCTGCGTGCCGCCGCGCGCTTTGTTGCCGAGAGGCAAAACTAGATTGACATGAAAGCCAGTAAATCCGCGCCGGCAAGGCCGCTTGCGAAGCAAGCAGACGATTTTCTTCTTCGCTTCCAGAAAATGCCGAAGGTGGTGCGTATTGTGTACGCGCGACCGCGCCTTTTCATCTCGCTGGCCATCGGGCTGATCGCATTGCTGTTCATGCCGACGGCTTGGCGTATGACGACAAAACTCCTGATCGCATGGGACGTTTCTCTGGTCCTTTATCTGGGGCTTGCATATACAACTGTCATCTCCTGCGGCCATGACTACATTCGCCGGCAGGCGGCCCTGCAGGACGATGGCCGATTTCTTATTCTCGTTCTCACATTGGTCGCCGCGTTCGCGAGCATTGCCGCCATCGTGATGGAGCTCGGGGTAAAGCCTCAGCAGGCACCGCAACTCATTCTCGCGGTGGTGACAATCGTCCTGTCATGGACCACGATCCACACAACTTTTGCGCTTCACTACGCGCATGAGTATTACCGCGGCAAAGATGTCGGCGGTCTGAAATTTCCCGGCGACAACGCGCCGGATTATTGGGACTTCGTGTATTTCTCGTTCGTGATCGGCATGACGGCGCAGGTATCCGATGTCGGAATCATCGACAAGATCATCCGCCGGACCGCCACCGCACACGGCGTCACGTCCTTTTTCTTCAATACGGCCCTGCTCGCCCTGATGGTCAACATCGCCGCAAGCGCGATATGATCCGGCAATGATCGAAACATTCCTCAGCTTCCTGCTCGTCCTGACGGTCCTCGCCGCTTCCGCGACTTTGGCGCGCAAGCTTCAAATTGCACCAGCCATTGTGTTTTTGCTCGTGGGTATCGCGCTCGCCTTTATGCCCGGATTTCCGCGCATCGAGATGAAGCCGGAAGGCGTGCTGTTGCTGGTGTTGCCGCCGCTGATTTATTCCGCCGGCGTCTCGATGAGCTGGCGCGAGTTCAAATCCAATCTGCGCCCGATTGCGCTACTCGCCATCGGCTGCGTGATCTTCACCACCTGCGCGGTCGCGACTGCTGCGCATTACCTTCTCGGACTGCCGTGGGGCGTTGGCTTCGTACTTGGCGCCATCGTTTCGCCGCCTGACGTTGTCGCGCCGCTTGCCATCGCGCGGCGTCTCAAATTGCCACATCGCATTCTTGTGATTCTCGAGGGTGAAGGGCTCGCTAACGATGCGACAGCATTGATCCTCTATCGTTTTGCGGTGCTTGCCGTCAGCACCGGAACATTTTCGATGGCATCGGCGACGGAGACATTCGTTGCAATCATCGTTGGTGAAGTCGGCTTCGGCCTCGCGGTTGGGTGGTTGAGCCTGCGGCTGCGGCAATGGGCGCGCGATCCGCGCGTGGAAATATCGCTCTCGCTGCTGACGCCGTATCTTGCATTTTGGGTGCCTGAACATTTCGGTGGCTCAGGCGTGATCGCCACCGTCGTCACCGGGCTTTATGTCAGCTGGAACGGGCCTTTGCTGATCTCCGCCAATACGCGATTGCAGGGCATTTTCTTCTGGGACTTTGTGATCTGGTTGATCGAGGGCGTGCTGTTTTTGATGATCGGCTTCCAGATGCGCTTGCTGATGGAAAAGTCGAAAGTCTTGCCGGTCAGCGAAATCCTGACCGCCATCGGCATTGTTTCGATGATCGTTATCCTTGCGCGATTTATGTGGGTGTTTCCCGGCACGTATCTGCCCCGAATGTTGAGCAAGCGGATTGCTGCGAACGATCCGAAACCATCGTGGCGCTCCATCGTCGTGATCGGCTTCACGGGTATTCGGGGCGTGGTGTCGCTTGCAGTGGCGCTCGCATTGCCGCTGACGCTGCCAAACGGGCAGGAATTTCCTCATCGCGATTTGATTCTGTTCGTCAGCTTCGGTGTGATTTTCGTCACGCTGGTCGGAATTGGATTGACGCTGCCGTTGCTCGTTAGAATTCTCGGCCTGTCACAACACGGCCATGCCGAAGAGCGCCATGAACGCGAAGCCGAGATCGCGGCGCGGCGGCAGGTCATTCACGCCGGGCGCAAACATCTTGATCATCTCATCGAGAGCCGCAAACTATCCGAAGGCCTTGCGGGATTTTTAATGGCGCGTCACGAGACACGCGTGAGAGCGCTACCGGAGCCCGCGAAGGAAGAAGGACAACATACTCCTGCAACGCAGGGCGGCACGATCGTCAGGGAAATCATCACAGCCGAGCGGCAGGAATTGCATAGACTTTTGCGCGACGGAAAAATCACGGACGAGACCCGGCGGCGCCTCGAACGCAATCTCGATCTCGAGGAAGCAATCATCAGCAATGGCGAAAAAAATACGCCGCTATAAAAGTGGCGTATCCTATCCTGAAAATTCGATAACCTTATTCGGCGGCAGTAATTTCAGGCACCTTCCGATTGGCGCCGTAGCGCTGCTCGATATAGTCGATCACAAGCGCCTTGAAGTCCTGCGCGATCTTGTCGCCACGCAGCGTGCGGAATTTCTGGCCATCGACAAACACAGGAGCTGCAGGCGTCTCGCCGGTGCCGGGCAACGAAATGCCGATATCGGCGTGCTTGGATTCGCCGGGGCCGTTGACGATGCAGCCCATCACCGCGACGTTCAACTGTTCGACGCCCGGATACTGCGTCTTCCACGCCGGCATTTCTTCGCGAATGAAAGTCTGAATGTCGCGCGCCAATTCCTGGAACACAGTCGATGTGGTGCGGCCACAACCGGGGCATGCTGCAACCAGCGGCACGAAAGTACGAAAGCCCATCGTCTGCAGAATTTCCTGACCGACTTTGACTTCCACTGTGCGGTCGCCGTTCGGCTCCGGCGTCAACGACACGCGGATGGTATCGCCGATGCCTTCCTGAAGCAGAATGCCGAGCGCAGCTGACGATGCGACGATGCCCTTCGAGCCCATGCCGGCTTCGGTCAGTCCCAAATGGATCGCGTAGTCCGATCGCCGTGCAACTTCGCGGTAGACCGAAATCAGATCCTGCACGTTCGACACTTTCGCGGATAGGATCATGCGATTTTTGGGCAGTCCGATTTCCTCGGCACGTGCCGCCGACAACAACGCCGACTGCACCATCGCTTCGCGGGTCACGGCACGCGCGTCGATCGGGGTCGGCGATTTCGCGTTGTCTTCCATCAAGCGCGTGAGCAATTCCTGATCGAGCGAACCCCAGTTCGCGCCGATACGGATGGTCTTGCCGTACTTGATCGCCATTTCGACGATGTCGGTGAATTGCGTGTCGCGCTTGTTCTTGAAGCCGACATTGCCCGGATTGATACGATATTTCGACAGCGCCTTGGCACAGTCGGGATATTCGGCGAGCAGCTTGTGGCCGATGTAGTGGAAGTCGCCGATCAGCGGAACATCGACGCCGAGCTTGTCGAGCTTCTCACGGATATGCGGAACGGCGGCCGCCGCTTCATCGCGGTCCACCGTGATGCGCACCATTTCAGATCCGGCGCGCGCGAGGTCCGCGACCTGCTTCACCGTGCCGTCGATATCTGCCGTAAAGGTGTTGGTCATCGACTGCACGACAATCGGCGCGCCGCCGCCAACTTTGACGTTGCCGACCGTAACCTGAACGGTTTTATGGCGTCCCTTTGGGCCGGCCGGAATTTCCGTCGTTCGTTCTTTTAGGTCAGTCATGATGCTCGATGATCTATCAGGGTTTTGAGACAGGAAGCAGCGGGTCTCCCGGCGCTTCACTGGGGCGGTTTACCAGATATAGGCCCGCCATGACCAGAAGTGCAGACCCTGCAAAGGCCAAAGTCAGGCTGTCATGCAAGATGAAATACCCGCCAATCACGCCGAATAGCGGCGTTATGAAGGTAAATGACGACAATTTGCTGGCCGAGAACGTCCTGATGAGAAAGAACCAGATCAGGAATGTAATCCCAACAACCCAGAACGTCTGGTAGATCATCGACAGCACTGCGACCGTGCCCGGCATGTTCGTAAGCCTCTCGCCGGTCAGCAGTGCGCCGATGGCCAGGATCGGCACCGAAACAGCAACCTGATAGGCCAGTGTTTTTTCGGCGGGCGCCTGCAATAGCTTGGTCGATTTCACGATCAGCGTTGTCGCTGCCCATAAGATTCCACCGCCGACAATGAGCAAATCGCCTAGAATGACTTTGGCGTCAACGAACGGCTGCGGCACGCCGATCGCCAGCGCGACACCCGCGAATGACAGCGCCATGCCGCTCCATTGCAATGAACTCAGGCGCTCGCCGAGAAACCGCTTCGACCCAAGCGCCACCACGAACGGCGCGACGTAAAGAAACACAACCGCGCGTGAGGCGGTGGTGAGCGTCAGGCCGGTATAGATCAGGACGAATTCAAACCCAAACAACGCGCCCGCGAAAATGCCGGCCCATAATGTGCCGTCGCGCCGGAAAATTTCGACGCCACGCACGCGTGCAATTGCAAGAATGACAAGCAAACCTCCGAGCGAACGAATTGCAGCCTGGGTCAGCGGCGGAATATCCGGGAGTGCAAGCTTGACCGAAATCTGGTTGAAGCCCCAGCTCAGGCAAAGCATGAGCATCAGGAGAACTGCTGTCGCGTTAAGTGGCCGCCCTGCGCGCGTCACGGTCGTTGAATCTGTCCGCATACAACCTCGTTTCGGCTTTCCGCCGATTTTATTGCTTTGATTTACCGTTTGGCTTTTTGACAGTGCGTGCAGGTGCCGGTGATTTCCACCACCGAGAGTTTCGGCGAGAATCCCGTGCTTCGAACCGCTTCGTTGAAGGTTTGCGCGAGCGCTGCCGATGGAATTTCTCCGACCGACCCGCAGGTTTCGCAAATCAGGAACGCCACGACGGCCGTCTCATCGTGATTGTGGGCGCAGGCGAGAAACGCATTGCGGCTTTCGATGCGGTGAACGAGACCGTTCTCCATCAAAAAATCGAGTGCGCGATAAACCGTGATCGGTGCTGGCCGCGGCATGTCCTTGGCCAGCTGCTCGATGACCTCATAGGCTCCGAGCGGACGATGGCTCGAGAGCAGCGCCCCAAGGACTTGTCGGCGAATCGGCGTGAACTTTTGCCCGCGGCCCGTACAAACCCGTTCGGCATGCGAGAAGGCGTCCTCGGCGCAGCGGCCGTGGTCGTGATCTGGAGCGGGAAAAGCAGGCTTTGCTTGTGTCATTCAGTGACCATTTAACGTGGTTAAGTTGATTCCACTCGATATTTTAGATGAAAGACAGCAGATTATATTGCGTCGCACTGATTCCTATTGCATTGCACCATAAACTCCCCAATTCTTATGCAGAGTCACATCGACGTCGCCAGCAGTCTAGGATTGCGCGGGACTGGTGAGAAAGAGGCGCAACCTTGGCGACCAATCTCAAATCTTACCTCGACAGCCTCGCACCGTGGAATGTCACGGGCGCGCGCAAAGCCAGCAGTGCGAAAAAAATCAACCTCGCTCTTCAAGGTGGTGGCTCCCATGGGGCCTTTACATGGGGTGTGCTGGACCAATTGCTTGCCGACGGACGGCTTGAGATCACTGGAATTTCCGGCGCCTCGGCCGGCGCGCTCAACGCAGTGATGCTGGCCGACGGCCTGACCCGCGGTGGGCCTGAGGAGGCGCGCAAACGTCTGGCGGATTTCTGGCGGGCTACGAGTGCCGGCGGGGATCTGCCACCCATCCAGCGCGCGCTGACGGATCGCCTGTTCTCGATGATGCCGTTTGCATCGGCACCGGTGCAGAACTGGTTCGAGGCGATGTCGCATTATTTTTCGCCCTACGAACTTAACCCGCTGAATATCAACCCTCTAAGCAGTCTGATCGAACGCTTCGTCGATTTTGAAGCCCTCGGCAAGAACAAGGATCTGGCTCTCTATATCTCGACGACAAATGTCCACACCGGACGTCTGCATATTTTCGCGGGCGACAAAATCACCGCCGACGTCATCATGGCGTCTGCGGCACTTCCCTTTATGTTTCGTGCGGTGGAGATCGAGGGGGTGCCTTACTGGGACGGCGGCTATATGGGCAATCCCGCGATCTTCCCCTTCCTGCAGACAACGGAAGCCGAAGATGTCCTCGTCGTTCAGATCAACCCGGTGTCGCGCACAACCACGCCGCGCACCTCCGCCGAGATCATCAATCGCCTTAACGAAATCACTTTCAATTCGGCGCTGATTTCAGAATTGCGGACGATGGATTTCGTCAATCAGTTGATCGACGATGGACGATTGCCGCGCGGCACGGGCAAGGACCAGTATCGGCGGTTGAATATTCATCGCATCGATCTCGGCGGCCTTGGGACGCGGCTGGCGGCATCAAGCAAGATGAAAACAGATTTCGATTTCTTTGAGCTTTTACACCGCGCCGGCATGCGCGCCGCGAAAAAATTCCTCGACAATCATTTCGACGACATCGGCAAGCAAAGCACGATCGATCTTGCAGCCGAATCCGGCGTCGAGTGGACTTAAGCTCAACAATCAAACGTCGAAGAAAACTGTTTCCCTGTCACCCTGCAAATGGACATCGAACCGATAGGTGACAGCGTCACCCGCTTCGCGTTTTGCGATCAGCGTCGATCTTCGATCCGATGGCACCAATGCGAGGATCGGATCGGCGGCGTTGGCAGGCTCGTTCTCGAAATAAATGCGCGTCATTGTCTGTTGCGTCATGCCCCGCGCATAGACCGCGAGAAGGATGTGCGGCGCCTGCGGTTTATCACCCGGGCCGGGTACGGAACCTGGCTTGATGGTATGAAAGGAATACCCGTCGCTCGCATCCGTGCCGCAGCGGCCAAAACCCCTGAACGCGGAATTCGGAAGCGCGCGTTTATCCTGCGGATCGGCGAAGCGGCCCCGAGAATCGGCTTGCCAGATTTCCAGCATCGAATCGGTAATCGTCTTGCCGTCGCCGTCGAATATCTGTCCGACGATGCGAATCCGTTCGCCAGAGACGTCCAGCGTCACCAGATCGTTGCCGAACGCATCGTTCCACGCGTA
>JBBRGE010000012.1:0-15028 GCA_038241045.1 Hyphomicrobiales bacterium
GTCCGCGTAACCGAGTACGCACACAAGACCGATCTGCGCCACATCTAAAGGCCGCGCGAGAATATCGCCGTGCGTCTCGAAGCGTTGCAGCCCCTGCCATGCGCGTTCCCACTGATCGTCGATCCATGTTGGCCAGCGCAATTCTTCCGGCCGCAGCATCTTCTCGTAGCGGCACAACAGCATCGAATCGAGCATGCCTTGCGTGATCGAATGCTCGGACTTCACCTGCCATTTTTTCGCGCCCGACGCCGGAATCAATTTTCCACCGCCCGCGAGTTCGTCGAAATACTCGGCGATGACATACGAGTCCACGATGGTGCTGCCGTCGTCGAGAATCAGCGCGGGCAGTTTGCGTAGCGGACTCACATCGCGCGAATAGTCCTCGTTAAAAGTGCCGGGGCTGACTTTGGCCGGCACGAGTTCGATCTTATCGAGTAGTCCAAGTTCAATGGCGCAGATCCGCAGCTTGCGTGCGAATGGCGAGGCCGGTGAATATGTCAGCTTCATGCGGCGACAACTTCCTGGCGTTGTTCGCCGAGACCGTCGATGCCAAGCGTGATGACGTCACCGACGTTGAGAAACTTCGGCGGCTTCATGCCAAGGCCGACACCCGGCGGCGTTCCGGTGGTGATGATATCGCCCGGAAGCAGCGTGGTGATCTCCGACAAGTATGAAACGATCTTCGGCACGTTGAAGATCATCGTCGCGGTCGACCCTGTCTGGCAACGCTTGCCGTTGACGTCGAGCCACATGCCGAGCTTGTGCACGTCCGGTACTTCATCCGCAGTCGCGATCCAAGGTCCAAGCGGTCCAAACGTGTCGTGCGATTTGCCCTTGGTCCATTGGCCGCCGCGCTCGATCTGAAAAAAACGCTCGGAGACATCGTTGCAGACCGCAAAGCCCGCCACATGCTTCATTGCGTCGGCTTCCTTAATGTATTTGGCGCGCGTACCGATGATGATTGCGAGTTCAACCTCCCAATCGAGCTTGGTCGATCCGCGCGGCTTCTCGACGGCGTCGTTCGGTCCGCAGATGCTTGAGTTGGCTTTGATGAACATGATCGGCTCCGCGGGAATCGGCATGCCGGCTTCGGCGGCGTGATCCGCGTAATTCAGCCCGATGGCCAGAAATTTGTTGAAACCCGTCACAGGCGCACCGAAGCGCGGCGTGCCATTCACCAGCGGAAGCGAAGCGGAATCGAGTGCGGAGAGTTTGGCCAGACTTGCCGGCGACAACGTCTCGCCGGTAATGTCCTTCACATGCGCCGAGAGGTCGCGGATTTTCCCCGCCTTGTCGATCAGTCCCGGTTTTTCCTGTCCCATCGCGCCATAACGCACCAGCTTCATTTTAGTATCTCCCCGAGAATTTACTGTTGGACGTTTCTTTGAAGCACGGCACGGAAAATTTCAACCGCAGAAGGCATTGTGCGGTGCGGTTCGGCGCAGTGCGATTGGCAAGGACGCGCGCTACATCGTGCCGGGATACGCGCCGCCATCGAGCAGGATGTTTTGCCCAGTGATGAATCCGGATTTCGCCCCACAAAGAAAAGCGCAGGCGAGGCCGAATTCTTCCGGATCGCCGAAGCGGCCCGCGGGATTTTGCTTGGCGCGTATTTTCAGCATCTCATCTGTAGAGACGCCCTGAGCGGCCGCTGCCTTCTGCAGCATCGGTCCACCCAACCGATCCGTATCGAATGGACCTGGAAGCAATCCGTTGATCGTCACATTCGCGATGACTGTTTTGCGCGCGATGCCCGCGACAAATCCTGTCAGGCCGCTGCGCGCGCCGTTGGACAATCCCAGCACGTCAATCGGCGCTTTCACGGCGGCGGACGTGATGTTGACGATGCGGCCGAACTTGCGCGCCATCATGCCATCGACCGTCGCCTTGATGAGTTCGATGGGCGTGAGCATGTTGGCGTCGAGAGCCTTGATCCAGTCGTCGCGGGTCCAGTCACGGAAATCGCCGGGCGGCGGCCCGCCTGCATTGTTGATCAGAATATCCGGATCGGGACAGGCTTTCAGTGCGGCTTCGCGGCCGGCTGGCGTTGTGATATCGCCGACAACTTCGGTCACTTTGACCTTTGGGCTGGCCTTGCGAATATCCGCCGCTGTTTTCGCAAGCACATCTGCGCCACGCGCCGTGATCGTGACATCGACGCCTTCATTGGCCAGCGCGATCGCGCAGGCGCGTCCCAAACCCTTGCTGGCTGCGCAAACGATCGCGCGTCGTCCCGAAATTCCCAGATCCACTTGATTGCTCCATTTTTTCTTGCGAATGCGCTGCCGTCTTAGCTGATCGGTGGCTCAAGGAAAATCAATTCACGCGCATCTCTGCCTTGATCATATCGGCTGCCTTCTCGCCGATCATGACGGTCGGCGCGTTGGTGTTGCCGCCGATCACCGTCGGCATGACCGAAGCATCAACAATGCGCAGTCCCTGCAGTCCATAGACCTTGAGCTTGGGATCGACTACCGCGAGCGGATCGTTGACGCCCATCTTGCAGCTGCCGACCGGGTGATAGACCGTATCGGCGCGCGCGCGGATCGCGGCGCGGATGTCGTCGTCGGTGTGGACATCTGCGGTGAACTCATCCGATGTCTCGATGGCTTTCAGCGCGGGAGCATCGAGCAGACGTTTTGTGGTTTTGAACGCAGCCACCATGGCTTCCATGTCGGCGGGATCGCCGAAGAAATTCGGGTCGATGGCCGGCGGTTGCATCGGGTCGGCGCTTTGCAGCCAGACGCTGCCACGACTTTTCGGACGCAGCAGACAGACGTGACACGAAAAGCCACTGCCGAAAAACGGCGTGCGTCCGTGGTTATTCACGACGGCCATGCAGAAGTGCAACTGAATATCGGGCAGAGGCAGATCGGGCCGGGTTTTCAGAAACCCTCCGCATTCAGCGATATTCGATGTCATCGGTCCACGCCGTTCGCGGCGGAACTGGAAGATCGCTTTGATAATTCGCTTGATGCCCGCAAAGGTCAGCCCGGTGAAATTCGGCAAGTCAGATCGATAGCCGAACACGAAATCCGGATGGTCGTGCAGATTTTTTCCAACGCCCGGTAAATGATGCACCGAAGCGATGCCGTGCTTGGCGAGTTCGGCTGAATCGCCGACGCCTGACAGCATCAGCAATTGCGGTGTCTGGAACGCGCCGAGGCTGAGAATGACTTCGCGGCCGGCCCGGATTTGCTTGGTCTCTTTACCCACAAGATATTCGACGCCAACCGCGCGCTTGCCCTCGAAGATAACGCGCGTCGCACGCGCATTCGTGATGACGCGCAGATTTTTGCGGGTCTCCATGATGGGGTGAATGTAACCGCGCGCCGCGCTCCAGCGCTCGCCGTTCTTCTGCGTGACCTGATAGATTCCCAGGCCTTCCTGATCGGCGCCGTTGAAATCCTCGTTGATCTTGAACTGCGCCTCGCGTGCGGCCTGCAGATAGATGTCATGCACCGGATTGTCGGTCTGCAGTTTGGTGACGCTGAGCGGACCGTCTTGGCCGTGATACTCGCCGCCAAGTTCGGTGTTGTTTTCGGATTTCTTGAAGTAGGGCAACACGTCCTGATAGGACCAGCCGGTGTTGCCGAGTGCTGCCCACTCGTCGTAGTCGGCCTTGTTGCCGCGAATATAGACCATTGCGTTGATCGACGACGATCCGCCCAAGCCCTTGCCGCGCGGTTGATAGCCGATGCGACCGTTCAGTCCCTTCTGCGGCACCGTGTCGAAAGCCCAGTTGTTGACCGGGCCGGACACCATCAAGATCAGCGCACCGGGCGTGGTGACAACCCAGTTGTCATCCTTGCCGCCGGCCTCAATCAACGCGACAGAGACGTTCGGGTCTTCGGACAATCGGCTCGCAACCGCGCATCCGCCTGAGCCAGCGCCGACGACGACGTAATCGAACGTCTCTGACATGAAAGCCTCCCTATACATTTTTTGATGCGCCGGGCGTTGCTGCCGGTCGCACGCCTTTCGAAACTACCAGCGGATGTTGCATCAAGGCTGATCCCTCGGTGCGTTCTTGGCAAGAGACCAGCTGAGTGGCGCGAGGCCCGGAATGTGGCGTGGGCGTCGAAAACAGCTGCGTTTATCATGATAAATCGTGAAAAAGGCCGCTCGCAGCCCTTTCCAAATGAGGGTGCCGTTGATACATAAACGTCGCGCCATGGACATTGTCCTGGCTGCCTTCTCCGGATCCATTCGACGGTCGGATCGGCGCTTCAGGCGCTGAAAATCATCCGTCTCGAATGACCGCCAGAGGGGGCGCGCAAAAGTTTATCGCGGGGTGGAGCAGCCCGGTAGCTCGTCAGGCTCATAACCTGAAGGTCATAGGTTCAAATCCTATCCCCGCAACCAAGTTCGAAATAAACCCCTGAAAGCTTTGTGCTTTCAGGGGTTTATTTTTCTCACCAAGGCAAGCCGCACAGATCGATCACGCCTTCGCGCGGGCCATAACGGATATCGAAGACGTAAGGCGTCATCGCATCGAAGCGGACGCGCTGATTTTTCTGCTCGACATACAATTCGCCGCCGAATGCGTGCCAGCCGCGTTTTTCGTAGAATGTGAAATTGTGCGGCTGACAAACCAGCAGTACGAAATCGATCGCCTTTTCATCGCGCAGGGTCTGGATAGCGGCCGTAAGCGCCAGGCCTGCATAACCGCGGCGCCGATGGTCCGCATGCGTCGCGACGCCCCCAATGCCGCCGATCCAAACCTTGCGGCCCTTCCATGTGCCGGCGCGGCGATAAATTCCGGCATGGCAGACCAGCTCGGCATTGTCCTCGATGAGGACGCGCAAATCCGGGTTGCCCCATTGCACTGGTCCCGTCGGCAATATCGTTGCGGCTTCGGGCGGAAATGTTGTCAAAACTAATGATCGGGCCATCGGCCACGATGCATCACCTGTTTGAATATCGATTTCGACGCTCATGAGTTGTCCGTTTTCTCGCACCGCGCGTATCAGCATTGCTGTGGCCCGGATGGTAAAACGCCGATTCCGGTGGCAAATTGCAAGCCATAATCGGAGCGATTGAACGATGCACGCGGCCCAGCTTACGCCCTACCAGAAATGGTCCATCCTGATCGGCGCATCGGTGATGCTGAGCCTTGCGATGGGCATGCGGCAGAGCTTCGGGCTATTTCAGCCGGCGATCTTGCACAGCACGCAAATCACTGCCGCCGATTTTTCGCTGGCCACCGCCATCTCGAACATCGTCTGGGGCATCACCCAACCCTTCGTCGGCATTTTCGCCGATCGATACGGTGCGCGTTACGTGATGTTGGCCGGCGTGGTGATCTATGCCGTCGGCCTCGTCACGATGATGCTGTCGACAACGGCCCTGCCGTTCATTTTCGGAATGGGCATTTGCATCGGTGTTGCGCTGTCCTGCACCGCATCGAGCATGAGCATGACGGTCGCGGCGCGCACCGTCTCTGCCGCCAAGCGAAGCGTCACGATGGGCGCAATATCCGCAGCCGGATCGCTCGGGCTCATCATTGCGTCACCGCTTGCGCAAACGCTCATAACATCTTTCGGCTGGCAGATGGCACTTGCCGGATTTCTCGGCCTGGCGGTCGTGATGCTGCCGTCTGCGTTCAGCGCTGGCAAGGCCGACAAAATCGAGATCGACAAGGCAGACGACGTTAATCAATCGCTCGGTGCGGTGATGCAGTCCGCGCTCGGACACTCCGGTTACGTCGTCATGGCGCTCGCGTTCTTCGTGTGCGGGTTGCAACTCGTTTTCATCACGACGCACCTGCCGAACTATCTCGCGATCTGCGGCCTCGATCCGTCGCTCGGCGCGTCTGCGCTGGCGTTGATCGGCCTGTTTAATGTGTTCGGGTCATACGCGTTCGGCTGGCTCGGTGGACGTTATCCCAAGCAGTTGCTGCTCGGCGGCATCTACATCGTGCGCTCGATCTCGATCGCCGTTTATTTCGCGCTGCCGGCGACGTCGACATCGACGCTGGTGTTCGCAGCGGTGATGGGCACGCTCTGGCTGGGCGTGGTGCCGTTGGTCAATGGTCTGGTCGCACAACTCTTCGGCCTGCGCTTCATGGCGACGCTGACCGGCGTCGCATTCTTCAGCCATCAGGTCGGGTCGTTTATCGGCGCGTGGGGCGGAGGGCTGATTTACGAGAAGCTCGGCAGCTACGACGTCGCGTGGAAAGGTGCCGTCATCATCGGGCTCCTGGCGGGCTCAATGCAGATGCTGATGAATGTGCGTCCGCCGAAAGCCAAGGACCAACTCGGCGGAGCGGTGCCCAGCGCCGTTTGACGTTTTGCTGCCATTTGGCGCGGCATATCTTCTGTTTCCACCCGATGAAACCATCTATAAGTGGCGGCGTTGACACGTCGTCACCCATCATTCTGGATTCATTGCCATGACATTTACGCTTCCAAATTTGCCTTACGCTCATGACGCGCTTGCGCCAATCATGTCGAAGGAAACGCTCGAATATCATCACGACAAGCATCATCAGGCTTATGTGACCAATGGCAACAACGCCATCAAGGGAACGGAATTCGAGGGCAAGTCGCTCGAAGACATCGTCAAGGGTTCGTTCGGGAAAAATCCTGCGGTGTTCAACAATGCCGGCCAGCATTACAACCATCTGCATTTCTGGAATTGGATGAAGCCAAAGGGCGGTGGCGACAAGCTTCCCGGCAAGCTCGCCAAGAAGATCGACGAGGATCTCGGGGGCTTGGAGAAATTCAAGACCGATTTTGCGGCCGCAGGCGTCGGCCAGTTCGGCGCGGGCTGGGCATGGCTGTCCGTGAAGAACGGCAAGCTGGAAATTTCCAAGACGCCCAACGGAGAAAGCCCGCTGGTACATGGCGCGACACCGATCCTCGGCGTCGATGTATGGGAGCATTCTTACTACATCGACTACCGCAATCGCCGCCCGGACTATCTCAAGGCCTTCGTGGATAGCCTCGTGAACTGGGAATATGTCGACGAGCTTTACTCGAAAGTTGCATGATGAGCGCGCGTCAGGCGTCGTAATCTTGCGGGGCTGCAGCGATGCGGCCCCGCTTTTCATTTGTGAATGCCTGCGAGAATTCTGATGTCTTATCTTCTGGTTTTCTTTGGAGGCGGCATCGGCGCGACGCTGAGGCACGCGATCAACATCGGCTGCGCTCGCGCTTGCGGGACCAACTTTCCCTACTGTACATTCGTCATCAACATCACGGGATCGTTGGTAATGGGTCTCGTTGCCGGATATCTTACCTTCAAGGGCGAGGCGTCGCAGCCGTGGCGATTGTTCCTGATGACGGGGATCCTCGGCGGCTACACGACCTTCTCGGCATTTTCGCTCGATACGATTTTGCTTTACGAGCGTGGCGAACTTGGACTGGCTGCTCTCTACGTCGCAGGCTCGGTGGTGCTATCCATTCTGGGCCTCGTTGCTGGCCTCGCGCTGGTTCGGCACTTCGCGTAGTTCCAGGCGGCAAACGCTGAAATCAGTGCCTTGCCGCGCGTCAAATTCTGCTTACGTTATAATATAACATCGGCTCCAACTTCATTGCCAAGTAGTCGTTTTCGTTCCGGAAGGCTTACCGAATGGTCCACGCGCCTGGCCACACGCATTCTCATGGTCCGGCGTCGCCGCATCCATCCCAGCCGCCGCGATGGTCGATCCTGCGCATGTCGGTCAGTGCGCGTCTCGGATTGGCAGCAGCAACCTGCGCGGCCCTCTGGACCATCGTTGCGCTGGCAACAATATGAGCGCAACCGCCCAATTCCGATTTTGCGACGTGACGCTTGGTTACGATCGCCACCCGGCCGTGCATCATCTCAACGGAGAGATCGCGCAGGGTGCGTTGATTGCGATTGTCGGTCCCAATGGCGCTGGGAAATCCACGCTGTTGCGCGGCATCGTCGGCGCACTCAAGCCACTCGCTGGACAGATCGATTTCTGCGGCTTCGATCGGAACGACATCGCCTATCTGCCGCAAACCATCGACATCGATCGCAGCTTTCCGATCTCGGTTTATGATTTCGCCGGTATGGGGCTTTGGCGCAGCAAAGGAATTTTCGGCGGCATTGGCAAACATGAGCACAGTCAGATCCGCGAAGCTCTGACAAACGTCGGCCTCGATGGCTTTGAGAACCGGCCTATCGGCACGTTGTCCGGCGGCCAGATGCAGCGCATGTTGTTTGCGCGCGTGCTTCTTCAGAATGCAAGCGTGATCGTGCTCGATGAGCCTCTCAATGCTATCGACGCCAAGACCGCCACGGATCTCATTGCAATAGTCCGGAAATGGCACTTGGAAAAGCGCACGGTGGTTGCGGCGCTGCACGACATTGCGCTTGTCCGCTCCAGTTTCCCCGAAACGCTATTGCTTGCGCGCTCTGCGGTTGCATGGGGATCGACGCCGCAGGTTCTGACCGACGAAAATCTGATGGCCGCGCAACAGCTCTGCGAAGCGTTCGACGAGGATGCGCCGCTTTGCACGGACGCTGCGCCGTCGAAGGCTGCCTGAGCAATCATGATCTACAATTTCCTGATAGCGCCGTTTGCGGAATTGGATTTCATGCGCCGCGCGCTGGCGGGCGTGATCGTTCTCGCTTTCGGCGTGGCACCCATGGGTGTATTTCTCATGCTGCGGCGGATGAGCCTGACGGGCGATGCGATGTCACACGCTATTCTGCCGGGCGTCGCCGTGGCTTTTCTGCTCTCGGGGCTCAATCGCATCGCGATGATGATCGGCGGATTGGTCGCGGGCGTTGTGGTTGCGATATTGTCCGGTATCGTCGCGCGTTCGACGGACACGAAAGAAGATGCTTCGCTCGCGGTATTCTATCTCATTTCGCTCGCGCTTGGCGTCTCGATCGTGTCGGCTTACGGCACCAGTCACGATCTTCTCGAAATACTGTTTGGGGATATTCGCGCACTCGACAATCAGGCGCTGGTGGCGATCGCGATCAACACGTCTGTGTCGCTGGCGATTCTTGCCGTCATTTACCGTCCGCTGGTCATCGAATGCGTCGATCCGGCTTTCCTCGGCACCACGGGCCGCGCGGGCGCAATAGCCCATCTCGCCTTTCTGGCGCTCGTCGTCATCAATCTGATCAGCGCGTTCCTCGCGCTTGGCACATTGCTGGCGGTCGGGTTGATGATCCTGCCGGCGGCCATCGCAAGATTCTGGTCGCGCGATATCTCAAGCATGATCGTGATCGCAATTGGAAGCGCGATCGTGTCAGGCTATGCCGGCCTGATCGTGTCGCTGCAGACCGGCGTACCAGCTGGTCCCGCCATCATTCTAGTGGCAGGCGCGGCTTATGTCGTGTCGCTGTTTTTCGGCTCGCGTGGTGTTTTGCGACGCATGGCGCCCGGACGTCATCTTGAGGCATGATCATCGCTGGATACGAATAGAATGAGCCGAAAGAACAGCGAAATGGCAAATCGACCACTTACATTGACCGCGCTCCTCACAATATAAAGGCGCTGGCGTGCGGTTCGGCGTGAACGCCACAAATGATCTGGAGTTTTAATGTCTGACGTCGCAGCAACAAAAATTCCCGTAACCGTTCTGACTGGCTATCTGGGTGCCGGAAAAACCACGTTGCTCAATCGAATTCTGTCCGAGAACCACGGCAAGCGATACGCGGTGATCGTCAACGAGTTCGGCGAGATCGGCATCGATAACGATCTCATCATTGGTGCGGACGAGGAAGTGTTCGAGATGAACAACGGTTGCGTCTGCTGCACGGTGCGCGGCGATCTGGTGCGCATCATCGACGGCCTGATGAAACGCAAAGGCAAATTCGACGCGATCATTCTGGAAACCACCGGTCTCGCCGATCCGGCACCCGTGGCGCAAACGTTTTTCGTGGACGAGGACGTCCGCGACAAAACTATGCTCGACGCTGTGGTGACGGTGGCCGATGCAAAATGGCTGAACGATCGGCTGAAGGACGCGCCGGAAGCAAAAAACCAGATCGCGTTCGCGGATGTGATCGTGCTCAACAAGACCGATCTCGTCAGCAAGGCAGAACTTGCCGAAGTCGAAGCGCGTATCCGCGGCATCAATCCATATGCGACGCTGCATCGAACCGAGCGTTGCCAGGTGAATCTCTCGGATGTTCTCGAGCGAGGCGCGTTCGATCTCGACCGCATTCTGGAACTAGAGCCGGAATTTCTGGAGGACGGCGGCCACGACCATGACCACGATCACCACGGCCATGACCACCATCATCACGGCCACGCGCATGGCGGCCTGAAGCATTATCACGACGAGGACATGCAATCGCTGTCGCTGCGGACCGATAAGCCAATTGATCCGACCAAATTCATGCCATGGCTGCAGGATTTGGTGGCGAAGGACGGAGAGAAGATTCTGCGTTCGAAGGGTATTCTTGCATTTAAGGGCGACGACGATCGCTACGTGTTTCAGGGCGTTCACATGATGCTTGAAGGCGATCATCAGAGGAAATGGAAGAGCGACGAGCCGCGCGAAAGCCGCTTGGTCTTCATCGGTCGTGAACTACCGGAGCAGAAAATCCGAGACGGCTTCGAGCGCACTATCGTCACATAATGAAAGAGTTCAATCCGTCTCCCGAATCCGAAACGATCGTATCGGTCACCGATCGCGTGACAAGGGTCGCGCTCGACGCGCCCGCGACCGCCGTGCATTTTCTTGGCGATGCGGCAGTGTTCGTCGGCGCGGAGAATAACGTGACCTTCGCCGAAGGCGCATCGGATCCAAAGATTGTCGCTGTGCAAATAGGAGGACTCCTTTGCTCCGCCTCGGACGGGAAGAGGATCGTACTTGGAGGCGATGACGGCAAACTTGTTTCCGTCGATTCGAATGGCAATTCGGAAGTCCTGGCAACCGACGCCAAGCGTCGTTGGATCGACAACGTCGCCTTGCATCCAGACGGTGCGATTGCGTGGTCTGCCGGCAAAACGGCATTCGTGCGCGCGCCGAAAGGCGAAGACAAATCGCGCGACGTTCTCTCGACTGTGGGCGGGCTTGCCTTCGCGCCGAAGGGGTTGAGACTTGCGATTGCGCATTACAACGGCGCGACCTTGTGGTTTCCCAATATGGGTGCTGCGCCGGAACATCTCGAATGGAAGGGATCGCACCTCGGCGTCACCTTCAGCGCCGACAACAGATTTCTCGTCACCACCATGCATGAAGCGGCGTTGCACGGCTGGCGCCTTGCGGATTCCCGTCACATGCGCATGACGGGATATCCGGCTCGCGTTCGCTCGATGTCGTGGAGTGCCGGCGGGAAATTTCTCGCGACGTCGGGGTCTGACAGCGTGATCCTGTGGCCGTTCGGCAGCAAGGACGGCCCGATGGGCAAGGAGCCGACAATGCTGGCTCCCTTGCAGGCGAAGGCGGCTGTTGTGGCGTGTCACCCAAAGGATGATATTTTTGCCGCCGGCTACAGCGACGGCACGATCCTGATGGTTCGTATCGAAGACGGCGCGGAAATACTTGTGCGCCGAAACGGCGGTGAGCCGGTCGCGGCCCTTACATGGAATGCAAACGGCTCCGTTCTCGCATTTGCAACAGAAGACGGCGACGCCGGATTGATGCCGCTGTAATTTGCTTCGCATCAGGTTCCCACTTTTTACGTCACAAAATAGCGAATACTCTGCGGCGTATTGTCGGCCTATTGGAACTTTGAGTATCGCCGCTTGTTGGCCTCCACACGAGCAACAGGTGTTGAGATGAATGCGGTTGAATCGAAGCGAGCGGCCTGGTCGGATTTCATCCTCGCGGCCGCGATGATTGTCGGTGGATTTGTCATCATTTATGTCTCGATGTTGCACCTGTCGCAGCATCGGCAGGACACGTCCGGCATATGGACGAATCGTAAGATGGCGCAAACAACGCAGCCCTCGCAGGACGCGCCATCGATCGCACCGGGTAAAGATAACGGCCCTGCGGAATCAAAGCCGGGCGGCACGCGGCCAACGACGCCTGCGCCTGAACCCGCGCGGCCCGATGCCGATGCCCAAAAGGCGGGCGCGGTTCCGGCGCTGCCCGCTGCACCTGCAGAAAAAATTGGCGAGCCTGTCCAGAAATAACGTCGTGTGACGAACCAAGAAGCCGGGCAATGCCCGGCTTTTTGTGTTCGTGGATGTGAAAAGTTACCGTACTAGAATATTCCGGAATTGCCACGGATCGCTGGTGTCGATGTCTTCGGTAAATAATCCCGGGCGATCGGTGAGCGGTGTCCAGTCGGTGTAATAACCTTTGACCGGTCCGAGATAAGGCGTCTGGATTTCCAGACATCGGCGGAAATCCAATTCATCGGCTTCGACGATTCCAGCCGTGGGATTTTCCAGCGCCCACACCATGCCGGCAAGAACGGCAGACGATACTTGCATGCCGGTTGCGTTCTGATACGGCGCGATCTCTCGGGTCTCCTCGATGGAGAGCTGCGAGCCATACCAATAGGCGTTCTTGCCGTGGCCGTACAAGAGAACGCCGAGTTCGTCGATACCGTCAACGATCTCGTTTTCATCGAGGATGTGCCATGAATGCTGCATCTTGCCGGTCGCGCCGAAAATTTCGTGCAGCGACAACACGGCATCGTTGGCAGGATGATAAGCGTAATGGCAGGTCGGGCGGAAGATCACCTTGTTGCCGTCACGCACGGTGAAGTAGTCCGCAATGGAAATAGATTCGTTATGCGTGACGAGGAAGCCGTACTGCGGTCCCGGCGTCGGACACCACGAGCGCACGCGCGTGTTCGCGCCCGGCCGCAAAAGATAGATCGCAGCCTGACAGCCCTCTTTATGTTTGCGCCCGTTCTCCGGCATCCACTTTTCGTGCGTGCCCCAGCCGAGTTCCGCCGGCTGCATGCCCTCAGAGACAAAACCTTCCACCGACCACGTATTGACGAACACATTCATGGGCTTCGGCTTCTTGGAGCGCTGGGTGTCGCGCTCCGCAATATGGATGCCCTTGACGCCGAGTTTGTGCATCAACTGGCCCCAGCCTTCGCGGCTTTTCGGCTCGTTGAATTCTGTCTCGGTATCCTTCGCAAGATTGATGAGAGCCTGCTTGACGAACCACGACACCATTCCGGGATTGGCGCCACATGTTGACACAGCGGTCGTGCCGCCCTCGCTCTTATGCTTGGCTGCAAGCAGAGTCTCGCGCAGCGCGTAATTCGAGCGTGCCTCCGGGCCAAGCTTGGAATCGAAATAGAAGCCGAGCCATGGCTCGATTACGGTATCGATATAGAGCGAACCGATTTCGCGGCACATCGTCATGATGTCGACCGACCCTGTATCGACAGACAGGTTGACGCAGAATCCCTGACCGCCGCCTTCAGTCAGCAGCGGCACCAGAACCTCATGGTAATTGTCCTTGGTGATCGCCTGCTTGATGTATTTCACGCCGTGCTTTTTGGCGAGGGCACCATCGTCATGCGGATCTATGATGACGAAACGCGATTTGTCGTATTCGAAATGTTTCTCGATCAGCGGCAGCGTGCCTTTGCCGATCGAGCCGAATCCAATCATCACGATGGGGCCTGTGATGCGCGCGTGCACGTTGGATGACATGAAACTTCTCCGGATTGTTCTGGAAAGCACGGCGCGCGGACGCTTGCCCAGCGCATGGATTTGGAAGATGTTGAAAACGACAAAATGCCGATGAAATCAAGGGCTGAAACGGCTTTCGGCCAAGTTTCCATCCGTCAGCGCGCGGTCAGACGATATGATCGGGCTTGAGCGAGCAATGCACGTCGTCCGAGGTCTCGATCTGCAGCGTGGCGTGGCCGATCTTGAATCGATGATTGAGCTGATGGCAGGTCTCGATCAGGAACGCATCGCCGGGATTTCCTCCCGGCGTCACCAGATGCGCCGTCAAGGCGGTTTCTGTGGTGCTCATCGGCCAGATGTGGAGGTCGTGAATCGAAGACACGCCCGGCAAACTGCACAGATAAGTTCGCACTGAAGCAGGATCGATCATGGACGGAACTGCAGCCATCGACATTGCCGTGCTCTCGCGCAGCAATCCCCACGTTCCCCACACGATCACGGCCACAATCAACAGACTAAATGCAGGATCGAGCCAGAGCCAGCCCGTCATCATGATGCCAATGCCGGTTAGAACGACGCCGAACGACAACGCTGCGTCCGCCATCATGTGCAGATACGCGCCGCGGATATTGATGTCGCCGCGTCCGCCTGAAAACAGCCAGGCCGTGAACCCATTGATGAGGATGCCGATCGCAGCGACGACGATCACCGTTGTGCTGGCGATGGGTTCGGGATGCAGCAGGCGCTGGATAGCTTCGAGCAAAATAGCGCCCGATGCGATCAGCAGCAGAATGGCATTCAGTAACGCTGCGAGGATCGACGTGTTGCGCAGGCCGTAGGTCAGCCGCGGCGTCGGCGGGCGTTTTGATAGCACCGCAGCGATCCAGGCCACCACGAGACCGAGAACATCCGACAGGTTGTGACCGGCATCGGCCAACAGCGCCGTCGAATTTGACAGAAAGCCGTATCCGGCTTCGATGATGACGAATGCGGTGTTTAGTCCGATACCGATGGCGAACGCGCGGCCGAAACTTACGGGAGCATGGACATGTCCATGATGATCGTGTTCGCCACTGGCGTGATCGTGATGATGATTCATAACGCGAACCTAACACGCCGCTGTGTGACGGGCGACATCGGCGTCGCGCAATAAGCCGCTGAAACTATATAACGTTACGCACTACGTTTCTTCGCCGTGACTTCGATCTCGACCTTCATCTCGGGCTTGTAGAGCGCGGAGACCGCCACGATGGTCGCGGCGGGACGGATGTCACCAAGCGTCTCGCCGCATACAGCAAACACAGCATCGAAATCTTTCGCGTCAGTGACGTAGTACGTCGCACGAATAAGGTCGGCCATCGCAAATCCGCCTTCCTTCAACGCGGTGTCGATAACCTTGAAGCAATTGCGCGTTTGTTCCGCGACATCTTCAGGCAGCGCCTTCGTGACGGGATCGTAGCCCGTAGTTCCCGCGACGAAACAGAAATCCCCATCGAGGACGGC
>JBBRGE010000013.1:0-14818 GCA_038241045.1 Hyphomicrobiales bacterium
TGGAATCTTTGCAGGAGGTTAAGGACGGGGCCGGAAGCCGGCGGGAACACCTTGGCGGATGGCGCGGGGTCGGCTAATCATGCCCAAGGCCAAGAGCCGTTCGCGGGCGTAGTTCAATGGTAGAACGGCAGCTTCCCAAGCATTTCAGCCGATCTTCACCATAATGCCAAAAGAGCCCAGAAACCCGCTATTTTCAGGTACTTCCTGCACTATCTTCGAACAGAGGACTTCGAGAAGTCCAATGTCTTACCGAGGCATAGTGCAACATGAGTGCAACACGAAAAGCCAAGAAGCCCGGGGCGCGAAAGCCGGTTGATCTCGCGAAGATCATCGAAGCTCTTTGCGATTTCCAAGAGGACCCGAAGCTCCACGGTCATCATCCCGACAGCGAATTGAAGGGCCTCTTCCTGCACATCGGACCGCGTTCGATGGTTTGGCGATATCGCCGACAGCGAATGAAAAACGGCGTCCGCAAGATGGTCTTCAAGTCGCTCGGCAGCTATCCCGAGATGGGCGCGGAAGAGGCCCGCAAGCGCGCTGTGAGCTTCGCCGGTTCGGTCGCCGATGGGAAGGCCGCCCCCGGCAAGCGCGACGCCGTAACCTTTGAGAGGGCTTGGCCGGGCTATCTGGAGAAGCTTCTCCGCAAGGCTCGTGACAAGGGCAAGCCGCCGCGTCACCACGCCAACGCCGTCAAGCTCGGCGATAGCCTCATCCTGCCGCAATGGGGCAAGTGGACGCTGCACGCGATGGCGCAGGACCCCGAGGCCGTCGAAGCGTGGCACGGGAAGGTGACCCGGGTTCATGGGCCTGTCTCGGCTAACCGGGCCTGCGAACTGATCCGCGCGGCGTACAACCATCGGGCCGCGCGTGATGTGACGCTCTCGCTTGACCGCATCCCGACTTCGTCGGTGCAGTGGAATAAGGAAGAGGCCGCTCAAGTCGCGCTCGCGCCGAAAGACTTCAAGAAGTGGCGGACCGCATGGGCTGACATTGAGAGCCCAGTGCAGCGCGGTTATTTTCTGTTCTGTCTGTTGACAGGCGTCCGGCCCGGGGAAGGCGCTCGCATCCGAAAGCAGGACATCGACCGCAAGGCGCGGACCTTCACCATCCCGAACGCTAAGGCCGGTAAAGACATCACGTTGCCGATGACACGGCAGATCGAATACGCCATCGATCTAGCCATTGACGCTCCGCCCCAAAATCCAACCATCACAATGAAGGGCCTGCGCGGAATGAAGCGCGGCGAGGTTCGCATCGTTCCTCGCAAGAGGCCGCACCACGAGATCATTGACCCCGATCTCGTATTCCCCGGCTGTCGTCAGATGCCGTCTCGCACGGGCCTGCCAATGGCGGGAAATGCTCTTCGGCACACGTTCAAGACCCTGCACGTTAGCCTTGGGATATCGGAGACGCTGTCGCACTTCCTGATGGGTCACGCGCTCGAAGGCGTGTCTGCGAAGTACATCGCCGAATTGATCGTGGTCCACGGTCCCGCGCTTCGGAAGGCGCAAGAGGAGATCAGCGCGCACGTTTTTATACTGCTCGGGCTCAAGCTTGGCGTCCATCACAATGCATCGCTCGTCCCGAGCCTGCCATCCCGGGCGGAGCCGAGCCGGAAAAGGGTCAAAGCCACTGGGGCCGTCGCATGAGCGGGCCGGGCGAGGGCACGGAATACGCCTTGGGCGTCCAGCGGGTTGATGTGTCCGACGAACGGAGCCGTGTCGTCGAGGACTACGAAGATCAGGACGATCCGAAGGCTTTCCACGTCTCGCGCGGACGCCCTACCGCGATCATCCTGCCATTCCCAATAAAGCGCTAGCCAGCCGCTTCGCGAGAAATGGCCTGTCGGCTATCTCGCGCCTCGCGAGTGGGGTTTCAAGCGCTTCAGATGTTCTGCCTTGATTTTGCTTTTTGTAACCTGAGAGCAAGCTCGCCCGGTCCCACGCCCGGGGCGTGGCGCTGTGCCATAAATCGCTCCAGTATCGAAATCTCGGCGTTCGGATCGCCGAGCTTTCGATAGATGATTGCGGCCTGCTCGTAGTACCACGGCGCAACCCCCCAATTCCTTTCGACACTCACCTGTTCCTGCGAATTGATCTCGGATAGGAGCAAGCTCAAAGCCGTTGCGTACTCGCCAGTGCGCTTTAGCGCTTTGACGCGTTCCACCAAGTCTTCAATTCGACTTGCCTCTGGGGTGAGCGTAACGACAAGCTCTCGAATTCCACCGGCCGCAGGGACGGGTGAAGCGCGCTCCGGACGTTCTGGCGTTGCGTCTTCAATCGCGGCTGAGCCAACCATAAGCATGAAGTCGCTTTCGCCGACGATCCGAAGCGGAATGCCGGCGGCGATCATTTCCTCTGCTTTGCGGTGTTTCGAACTTTTCTCTTTTCCCTTAGTACGACGCAAGTCTTGATCTCCGACAACGAGAATGGTCGTGCGCTTGTTTACGCCGTCGGCGACGTTGCACCCCATTTTAGTGGCGGCTTCGGCCGCGATGGACCGAGGGATTTCCAGCGCCCCAGTAAACACGACGGTTTCTCCCGCTAGCGGACCAGACGGGTCTCCGTCGCTCGCAAATTTGCCCGGGACTTGGCCGGATATCGTCAACTCTACGCGCGATAACCAATCTTGTAGACCGTAACCGCTGTCAGCGATTGCGCGCAGCATTAGTAGCCCAGCGGCACGAGCGTCTTCCGCCGCATTATGATGAGTAAAGCCGATCTCAAATTCCGAAGCGAGACGAGCGAGGCCATAGCCACCTCCATCGTTCAAGAGGGGCCATGCGCGGCGCGCTACACGCAGGGTATCCAACCAAACGCACGGAAGCGGACCGGCCCCGTACTTGCCTGCGGCGCGTGCCAACGCGGTCTTATCAAAGTGACTGTGGTGGACTACCACAACATCAGTCAATGAAGCGCGGATAGCGGGGAACACCTGTGCCATCGTCGGTTTGCCCGCAACGTCTTCCGGCCGGATGCCATGAATTCCGATGTTGAGAGCGTCAAACTCATCCTCGGGATCGACGAGAATTGTTAGTGATTTAAATACAGCACCGGCACGGAAATGGACCAGTCCGATTGAACAAATGCTCGCAAAGTCAGCGTTTGCTGTTTCCACGTCGAGCGCAATAAAATCTCTAACTTCTTCCACCGTAGCCCCCTTAAAATGGGGCATCATTTCTCAACTTTAGCGCGACGGTCAACAGGCAATTCAACTCATCAAGACGCTATCAGCGCACGAAACGTAGCACATTCGGCGCGCCGGCTTGTCCCAAACCTGACCGGGTAGATCAAACCTATTGCAACTACCTCATAGCCGATGCCTAATCTGACTGGCAGGCAAAGGGGAGTTTAATGAGGTCACTTTCGATAGTCATCGCGTCGCTCGCGAGCATCGCCGCTGCTCAGGCCGAAGACAACGCGCCAAGTCGGATTGATAGTATCACAAAGTCGGCACGCGACCTGATGCCGGCGATGCCATCCTTACCAACGGTCTCCTTACCGTCGATGCCGGACCTCTCGCTTCCGGACTTCTCGGATGCAACGAGCAGATTAATGACGGAGTTCAACACCTTTACCCAACAAGTCGGTGACGCGCTGCCAATCCTCGAACAAATGGGTTACGAAGTCACGTCGTTCAAAGTGACATGGGGCCTTCCGCCGAAAGCTCGGCTTCGTTTGAAATCAAACGGCAACACTGACATTCAGAAAGTAAACGCCATCGCAACCAAAGCGACGAGTAGCGGCGTGCTCGTCACGGCGCTCGTAACTAGTGCGGCGACGGCGAAGCGCATCCAGAGCACCATGAAGCTCGGTACAGCTTACCTTGATGTGGACTTCGCGGTCCCGCCTCGGGTCAATATGAAATTCGTCAGCCTCAAGGCCAGCGAGAAAGAGGAATTGCCGCGCGATACGGATGATTTAGAGATTAGCTGCAAATGAGGCACTAGTGTTCGACATAGTCACGAATGGCATCAAGGGGTGGCTAGTCGGCCTGTTTGCCTCAGCCATCAATCACACAACCCGGCCGGAAGATCGGGTAGTCGCGATACGTTGGCTGGGCCAGTCGCGCGGCGTAGTCGCCAGCGACGCAAGTGCCATCCAAAAGTTGAAGCAATTAAACGCGCTGATCAATTCGCGCACTACCATCAAGGCTATCGCCAAGAGCGTTTCTGAAACTGCATCTAACTACCGCAAGTCAAATCTTCCGCTGTCAATGAAAATCGCGTTGCCCGCGACGCTGGCAGCAATCCCCTTTGTCGGGGGCCAAGCTGCCGGTATAGCGGCGTTTGGCGGTGCACTCGGCGTGCCAGTCCTGTTGCTCGTTTTTCTTGGGGCTGCTGGCATCACGTCGATCATCGAAGCTGTCGTCACAGACCCCGGGGCACGAACTAACATCGCTGAAATCATCGATGTGATCATTGAAGACGAGCGACTACGTCAGACGAGCGCGCAAATGAAGGCTGCTATGAAAGAGCAGCCAATGGACCCAACTCGTTTCACCATGCCGGTCGAAGAGATGGCCCTGAGACAACATCTGCTCACCATGGACCCCTACAATTTCGAACAACACAGCATGAGCTTCTTTCATGGGGCCGGGCTTGAGGCTTGGGCCACCAAAAAATCAAACGATCTCGGTGCCGATGGCTTTGCCGTCCACTCCGACGGCCTGATTGTCGTCCAATGCAAGCGAAACGCGGCTACGAATAAGGTTGGCCGACCGACCGTTCAGCAGTTTAAGGGAGTTATTGAGGAACATAATGCGCATCGTGGCTACATCATCACCACGTCTGCGTTTACAGAGGAAGCGATTGCATCAGCCGCTCTGACCAGCAAAGTGGTGCTTATTACGATGGATGATTTAGTGCGTTGGCATGCAGAGCCGCCGATATTCTAGCCCTATCGACGGTTGGGCTAAACTAAGCAAAGCCGCCGCGCCGGGTTGAGGATCGGCGCGACGGCTTTCCAGAAAGATGGCCCGTGATACGCGAGGCCGGATGCGACTGTCGCCGCATCACATGAAGAAAAAGTTAGCAATAGGGCCGCGCCGCTTGAGAAATTGGCCAAAAGTGTACAGCGCACGGTCTATGTTGCGCAGATGTGGAGGTAGGAGGCCGAGTTGCTGTACTGCCCATCGTAGTCAAGTTGTGGTATAGACCGAATAGGGATAGCCAAGACAGAAACCAACATTGTCATCATCAGGGAAGGGGAAGCCGTGGGCAATCGATTATTCGTGGGCGTATTGGGCAATCGAAACTCAGGCAAATCATCAACCTGGAACGACCTATTCGGAGCAACGGTGCGGCGCGGGAAAAACTCGCGCTTTCTCGAATTAAGAAATGGAGAATGCGTTGAGGTGTACCTAGTCAGCGGGTCTTTCGAAGAACGAAACGAATATGCTGGCGACGTTCTTGACGATCAATCTGCAAAGATTGTGCTATGCTCTATGCAGTATACTGAGGAAGTGAGTAAGACCATCGACTACGTTACAAAGTCGGATTTTGACATCTTTATCCAGTGGCTCAATCCCGGTTACAGTGATGCCGACCAATATTTTGATCGCCTTGGTCTGGTTAACTCGCTGCTCGTAAAATCCGCTACGCTCTCAATGCGCAACGGCAATCTTGCGACACGAGGACGTGTCGCGGAAATACGCGAGTTCATTTACGGTTGGGCAAGGTTTCGAAATCTTATTGTTCCGTGCCCCTGACTTTATTACGGCTTGACCCGTTTGAGTTTCGCAAGCACGTCGTCTATGGCTGCGAAATGCGTTTCCATGCCATGGCGCAATAGCGTGTAACGCTTTCTATCGTTCGCGTTCTCCGCCTTTCGGACCGCAAAGCCAAGCTTGCGAGCTTTGTTTTGTGCTTCGGCAAATCGTTCGAGTTCTGTCGTCATGGTAACTCCATTCTGATTTGATCTTGATCGAGGTTGGTTGGGCGCGCCTCTGATCACGCTGCCTCCGCCATCTCGCCGGAGCCCTGCGGGCGATGCGGAGTGATCACTTCCAGAAATTTATCAGGCGTGATCGTGCCGAAATAGATGTAGCTGTTTCGCCAGTTCGGCGCGGTGCTGTTCATAGTGTCGAACGTTTGCGCGGTCGCATGACGGCGGCCCCACTTTGCCCACGGCTTCAAAAGTCGATCACTAGATTTGATAACGACCTTGATCCGCACTGCATGCTTGTCAGGGAAGTAGCACGTTGGCGCATCGGGCGGGATGCCCATAATTTTGCGCTCCGCCTCTGTCAGCGGTCGCAGCAAGCCGTCGCCGAGCCCTTGGACCTTCGGCGTGTCTAACGATGTCAGCCAAACGCCATTCATCGGGCGTTGAGCGAAATCGAAAGTGACCTCGCCACGGTTTAGACCGTTCTTGAGGATCGATGGCAGATGCTCGGTGCAAGTGAAATGATATAGGATCATGGTCGTCTCCGGTTTGTCTGGGGCTCTCCCCAGTCGCATCCGCCATGATGGCAACAGCACAAAGCCGGAATGACTTCGAAGCTGGCGGCTCAAAGGCCGCGCTCTTGATGCTTGGGTCGGATGTTGCACCGGGCCGTGCCAACTTCAAGACGGTTGGGAAGCCATCTTCGCGGGGATGGTTAAGTTCCGTCCGTGACGAGATCGTCAGTTGATCGCGTGCCCGACGCCGTCGAGATCGAGGGTCGTGCGGACGCGGCCCGGTGCGATCTCCCGCCGAACGTTATCGCCCGGCTCTTGGCGAGTTCTTTCGTCAGCGCCTTTCGGTCTCCGCCAGACAGGGGAGTGGGGTGATGCTTCGGGGCCATCGCCTATCAAACCCCGGCAGGCCGCTGCGGGCAAGCTCAGCTATGGTCTAGGCTCTATGCCTTTGCAGTTATTCTCGATCTAATTGGTCGGCTGTTGTTTCGACGAAGCCGCACCGCAAGCATTCAAAAACGCGGTGTTCATTGCCCTGTCTATCTTCTGACTTGGAGGTCGTGATCATCGCCATATTGCAATCCGGGCAGGGCGGTCTTTCGCAAAGAAATCCCATGTTTATCCCCTTTGGCGTTTTTTATGGTGCGAAGATATCTGAGGTTGTGCTGATTTGACAATCCTGGGATTAGTACGGGTGTGCACCAAGGCCGCAGCCTCCCTCGGCGGGCCGCTCCGGCAAGTGCGGCGAAAGCCATCAACCTCGCCTTAACCCGGGCAGGGCATGTTGAGCACGGCCCCCACAGGCCAGCGTAAATGAGTAAAAAGCCGTCGTATCGTCTCAACCCGATGCGGCGGCTTTCGTTTGCGTGCCGGATCGGGGGCTCGCTGTTGAGTAGGCTGGAGACGGCATTGAGAAGCTGCGCCGGAGCAATGGCCTTGACGGCATGACGCTGTTCAAATGAGGCTCAGTTGATCGCGTGCTCGACGCCGTCGAGATCGACAGCCGTGTGCACGCGGCCCGCTGCGATCTCCCGCCGGACGTTGCTAGCCATCCACGCGGCGAATGCGCTGGGCGCGGGCGTATTGGTTTGCTGCCGTGCTGTGCGCGATGGCTGGGGGGTTAGGTCGCTTACCGGAGCCCGTAGGGCGATGGGTCTTCATTCCGGGGAGCTTACCAGCGGCCCGCGCTCGCGTCCTTGATAAGCTCGGAGGCTGGTTACCGGGATACGGCCTCGGATAAATTCAATTCTAAATTTAGTCATATATTTTTCTCAACTCGAACGAGAACCGGGAAAGAGTGTGCCACTCGGGGGATATAGGGTCCGGCGGCCTTTTCGAATTATGGTTAATGACCCCGTAAGTCTCCTGTTAACCTTAAGGCCCCCCGGGGCGCGTTAACCTTAATTCTTGACCTTGCCATGTGCCCTGCTGGCGTTCACCAAGTCTACATATAGCACTTCACGAGGGGTCGCGTTAGGGACCAATTAACCATTAAGTCATTGATTGCATTGCGATATATTCCATAACGCCTGTTATCGGAAGCGGAAGCACTGCACCATGACCCATACTAGATCATGTGGCATGATCCTTGATGCGAGGGCGTTCGCAAGGGGCAAATTGGGTTGAACATGGTTAATAAGTAAGGTTAACGCGCCACTCGACCGGCTCGTAGGCCAGAGGCCTAGGATGCAGATCATGCAAGATCAGGGGTTTTCCTCAACCATTTAGGCGGGAGCCCGCCCTTGTGACGGCAGACACGTTGAAAAGTGCCTTTCCTATAGAGGGCTTGGAGAGTGCTATATCTCCACAGGGTCTTTAGAATACACTATTCCACCGTAACAGCCGTTACAGCTTTGAAGTTGCAGGCTTATCCGCGTGACGGTGCCAGAACGTCCACCGTCACAAGGTCCAAAGGCTCGCGCCCTGCGGGCGATGCGGCTCGCGCCCCGCCGTCCGGCCCCAGCCTACGCGCGGCGACCGTGCCATCGTGGCGTTCCAGCCGCTCCCGATGAAGCCCCTGACATTCGTGTCGCGGTATCCGTACCAAGTGACGCCGAGAACCATGTCGGCCTTGTGCTTGATGGCAGTCCCCTCGGCGGGATGAGTTGCGGCGGGGGCTCATTGAAGTCGCAAGCTTGGACTTCTTCTGGTCGAGGTCCGATCTCTATGGCTTCGGAACGAACATGCCGCCCGCGACGATGTCCCACCAATGGCTTCGAAGGGCATAGTGCTCGCCAGCGCCCGGCGCGATATCGTTGATCACGGACATGCCGCCGAGGTCGATCTCACAATCTGGTGTAGCGCAAACCGCAGGCACTTCGCTAGTGTGACGCGTTGATCCGCGCGCCGCGAAGCCTGCATTCTACGCGTCAAGAAAAATCTTTCGACGCATCTAAGCCAACAGCCGCAGGCACATCACACGGCGGAAACAATCGATCTCGCGATTTGGCGAAAGTCGATTTGCTATAATGCATCTTCGATCATTAGAGATGAGCAAATGCGAGCGACACTTATTGACGGCACGATCTCGGGATGGCCTGCATCGATCTTGCTGGAGCGCGGCGCGAACGCGCACTGCGCGCCCTACACTGGCGAGAACGACGAGCCCTCGCCAGATGAGGTGATGATCAAGTGCCACGCGATCACGGACGCATGCGAGGGCATGCCGCCGTCGCGTGCACTGGCGAAGGCGCGGACGCTCGGCTTCGTCGAGGAAAGCCGCCGGTCACATTAGGTCGGCGAACTCATCCACACCCGCAGGGCACGGGCGAACGAAGCCGCGCACGGACTTGCCGTTGATGCGACACGTTCCGCCGGACTTTGGTTTGCTCCAGCCGAGCGACCGCATGACGTTCGCGGCGCGCTTCGCCTGATCGGGCGTCTGCCGCTCTTGCGGAATGCCGAGCGCGACGCCGAGCACGTAAGCCGATGAGATGCGCTCTTCGAAGCCATTGGACGGCCCAGACGGCACAAGCTCATAATCCGAGCGGCTTAACTGCTCGCCGCTCTTCGCATCGTCGGCGACATGGGCAAGCACGTCGGCCCATGGGTCGGTTTGCGTGCGACTGGCGCGCTCTGTGCTGACATCGGCCCAGAGTTCGGACGGCAGCGCTAGCGAGGGTTCGAGCCCTTCCTCGGCGGCGGCTTCGGCCCAGAGTTGATCACGGTCGCGCTTGATCGCGGCGACATCGATCACGCCGACAGTGACCGGCAGAAAGCGGCGGTTCTCTCCCGACAGTGCGCGGAGGTATTCGTCATCGTTCGTTGTGCCCCAGAAAACCATTGTGCGCGGAGTGTCGATCACGCCGCGAGCATATGCGGGGCGTCCGCGATCAGTCTGGCGCGTGATCATTGCTTTCACGTTCTCAATGTCTCCGCGCTTCAAGCCGACAAGCTCGGCGCATTCCATCGCCCAGCGTCCGCGCACGGCCTCGGCGAGCGGCTGATCCTTCAAATGCAAGATGGCTTGATCGGAGAAATTCTCTTCGCCGTATAGTGCCGAGATCGCCGAGCTTTTGCCGTAGCCCTCGGGAGACTGGAGCACGCACATATGATCGAACTTGCAGCCGGGCGAGCGCATGCGGCGGACGCTGGCGATGAGCATCAAGCGACCGATGGCGCGCACCAGCGGCGTATCGTCCGCGCCCATGTAGCTCACAAGCCAATTGTCGAGGCGCTTCACGCCGTCCCATTTCGCCTCGCATGCGTCGAGGTAGTCGATCACGGGATTGAAGCGCCGCGCCTCACATGCACGATACAGGGCATCGAAAGAGTTCTGCACGTTCGGATCGAACTTGAATTGCAGCCGGATCATCTCGCGAAGCTGGCGCGATACAGGGTCACTCAACTGCACGGCGCTGTCGCCGAACGCCGAGCCGTTGACCATGTAGCGATCATGCAAGATATCGTATCGGCAATCGAGGCCGAGAAGATTGATCGCAACGCGCGTGTTGACCATTGAAGAGGTCGGAATGCCGCTCTTCGGTTCAAGGTCAATGAAGTTCAGCGGCAAAACGCTGGGGACAAGAGCGCGGGTCATAGATGTACCTCGACAGGTTTGCGGCGGGAGGTCCGCCGGACAATGTTAGAAGCTCGGTCGGCTGCATCGCGGCGACGCGCGGCGGCGTCTTCGCTCTGGTATTTCTGCTCGGCGATATCGAAGAGCGACACGGCCAGCGCATAGGCGGAGTTCGCGTCGAGGAAATCGCGCTTCGTTGTTAGGTCGGGATCAAGCTCGGCGAGATCGTCGAGGCGTTCCAGCGCATCGAACATTTGGCCCTTGAGCTTTACGGCGTCGCGGTTCGTCGGCACGCGCTTGGCGTTCTCCGCCCTGCATCGCCGATACAGATTGCGAGCGCGGAGAGCCTGCCCATATTCCATCCCCAGCACATAGAAGGCGTGTCGCGTGTCGACATCGTCGAGCCGAACGCGCTCGGCATCGTCAAGCGCCGCGCCGAGCTTTTTGATCTCGCGGCCTGTCATTGGTTTCGGCGCAACGAAGTCGGGAGCGCGTCCCCATTGCGTGAGACCGCTCGCCTTAAACCACTCTTGAGATGCGCTCATCCGTGTTTCCTCCGACAGGTTTTTGTCGGGGACACGACAGGTTTAGATTTCTTGGCACGGTTGATCGCGGCGCGCTCCAGAGCGCGGGCTCGCATATTGGCGCGCATCTCTTCCTTGATGATCGCGGCCTCGGTTCCGTCACGTTCGGCCAGCACTGCGCGGTCGTGCTCGAAGATTTCGAGCAACGCTTTTTCAGCGTCAAGTGTGGTTGCGAACTCTGGGGGAGTGTGAGATACATCGGACATCGGGTCGCCTTTCACGGCTCGGTCATTCGTGCTGCCCTTGGCGGGGACGGGCACGTCAACTTGAAATTGGGCTGCACCTTTTGGTCGGGGTGCGGCCCTTTTCCGTTCTCGGGACCATCCCGAAGCACGGTTCGCATCAACGGCACAAGATGGTTAGGCCGCTTTTTTATTCTCGCCCCTCGACACGAGGGACGACCTCGACACGAGGGACAAACTTCGTCTTGTCCGGGACAAGATTGTATCAATTTGGCACCGTCTCAGAAGCCATCTAAGGGCCGCTGAGCGGGGTTCGGTCCGGCGGCTGCGATGTAGCGGCGGCTCCGGTTTATCTCACGGGCTGGGCTGGCCCGGTCACGGCTCGCGGTCGTCTTCGCCTTCCTCGAACTCAATGAACGGCCTTCCCCGGGCACGGTAGGCGCGCTCAAGCTCGAATAACTCATCCCATACGATCTCGCGCTTGGCATTGAAGAGCAGCCGCGCCTTCGGAGGGACAACCAAGCCAAGGGGCCGGGCGTCGGCGTCGGGCTCTTCGTTGCCTTGGAAAAACTCAAGGCCGTCGCTGTCGTCAAAATCGCTGCTCATAGCGTTGCCCTCCCACGCGCGGCGGCGAGCTTGTCGAATAGATCGGCCTCCAGCGCGTTGCGCGGCGCTCTGAGCGGGACCTCGTTGACGCCGACCGGCGCGGGCGTTGCCGCTGCTACGGTCTCCCGGGCTGTCGGCGCGCTGCGAATGATGCGCTCGACGGGCTCGGGCTCCGGCTGCTCAACTTCGTCGATCTCTTCCTCGGCCTCGAATACCTCATCGGTGTTCGTGGTCGGCGGAGCGAGCGACATGGTTTCGGTGACCGGCTCCAGCTTGGCTAGAACGTCCGGCGGAATTGGACGCTGCACGCCGACCGTTGTCACGCCGAGCCCGACGCTCCCTTTCATCGTCACTTCGGATTTGTTGCCGTAGATTTTCGGCATGTTGCTCTCGGCAAATTTCTGGATGAGTTGCGCGGGCGCATACTCGACCCGCGTCCGAATGATGCGATGGCCATCGGCGTCGCGCTTCTTTCCGTCGCGGTATCCGTAAAGCATCTCTCGCGTGTCGAGGTCGTCGATCAAGATCGCTTGCTCATCGTCAACATAAGACGGCTCGCCATGGTGCCAGGCTTCGACCTTGCGACCGTTCAAGACGTAGTCTTCGAACACGCGGCCAACGGTGACAATCTTCATGACGTTCCGCGCGGCACCCATCGCCTGCCCGAACGTGATGCCCTCGCGGCCCAGATAGTCAACGATGAGATTTTCATCGCGCATCCACATGAACAGCGTTCGGATCGCGATGCCATTGCGGATCGCGATTGCTTCGAGCGAGTTCGACGCCCCGCTAGAATAGTCGTCCAAGATTTGGAGCAACAGGGTTTCAGATTTCAGGGTCATTAGAAAATGCCTCCGCCGATACGATGGTGCGCGAGATGCCGAGTTCGGGTTTCAACCATTGCATTCGCAACGGCTGTCGGCTGCGGCGGGAGATCGCGGAAATCTCGAAGGCCATCAAGCGCACGCAACATGCGGTCACAGTGCAGCGAGTTTTCGCGCTCGATGCGCGAGCCGTAGTATTTCCCCAGAGCGAGCGTGAGCCGGGCGCGCGGCGTCAACGGCTTCTTATCCGCAACGGCGAGTTCGGTTTTGCGCTCTGGGGTCAAGCGCATGATCAAACAATCCGACGCGCAACAGCCGAGCGCAAACTGCCGGACGGCAGATGGGCGGCGGCTCGCGGCCTATTGGCTGCGGCAACGTCCAGAGGCGATTTGTTATTCGTCGGCGCAGGCTTCGCCGTAGGACTGAGGCCCTGCGCGACCCGAGCGACCTTCGCGGCGGTCTCCCGGGCGAGGTGCGCGCGGTGAACTTCCTCGGCGGTCGGGCGCGGCAGAATGCGAGTGAGTTCGCCGAGGGCGTGAGCCTCTTCACGTTCTGCGATTTGCAGCGCGTTGTAAGAGGCCGAAATTTCCATCTGAGCGGCTGTCAGGTTTGCTTCGGCAACGTCGAGGGCGAGCGCGACGCGCTTGCGAGCGGCCTTCGGATGTGCCGCGCCAGCGACAGGCGGATGATACACCGCGCCAGACGGGACATGGGAAGGGTCTACCACTGGAGGCATCCCCTTCCTGCTCTTCGGCGGCTCGGCTCGGGTCGTCTTGTCTGCCCCCACATATTCGGGGATATCGTCATCGATAGCCATTGGGTCACCTCGTCGGTTGATTTGGTTTTAGCTCTGAGCCGCGATCACGGCGCGCTGAGCTTCGATAAAAGTCTGAGCCGGGTTCGCAGCGACGTGCGCGGCAAGCGCGTCGGTCTGCGCTTGAACGCAAGCCGCGAAATTGCGAATGGCTGCGAAATACCGCTCGCTCGCTTTCTCGCGGATCGAAACCTTATCGATCAGCACGCCGAGCTTTTGCTGCGCCTCTTCGGGAAGCTCGGCCACGGCAGCCGGGTCGATGCCAGCGAGGTCAACTTGCGCCAGATGGTTGAACAATTCGAGCTTGGGCATTGGATGATCCTCACGTGTTGAAAGGGGACAGCGTCGCGGCCCGAGGGCTAAATCAAGGACCGCGACGCCTCACTGTCCGGGAGAAGGCATGGAAACTCCCGGGCAATTCGTGTTAGCGTTTGCGACTTGAAGTAGTCGCAGGCACGGGGCCAGACGGCGAGCCGCCGACGCCGTTGCTTTCCATTCCGCACCGGGGCGTGATCGGCGCGGCGCTGATCTTGCGCGTCTGCCAATCGCCAGCGTCGGCTGACGCGTTCGGCGTCGAGACGTGCGGGATGGGCGGCAAAACTTTCTTGGTCGTGCTCGACGCCGACGCGTCGCCGTTCTGGCCTCGACCGTTGTTCGCTTTGAGCTTCGATGCAATTTCAATATCGGCCATTTATCCGTCTCCTACTATCTGCCAAGCGGCGAATGCGTCGCCGCGCGTTTCTTATCCGTTGCCGCTCGCGCCAGCGGCGAAACCATTCTGTCATTCAAGCAACTCGACGATGGACGCCGCGAGCTTGCCGCCCTTGCTCCGCGATGAGGCCCGCGCATACTTGACGCGGTCCCCTTTGAGCAGCATTGCCGCCCCACTAATTGCGCCGGACCCGAACCAAACTTCCTCCGCGCCGATTAGGTCTGGCTCAATGAAGCCGTAACCGCGCAAGCCGTCGCGCGAGGTCTGTTTCAGGTACGCGGTTCGGACCTCGCCGAATTGAAATTCCAAAGCCATGACGATCAGCCCTTTACGTTGTGACAGGCCGACCCGGCTTGCCGATGTCGCCTTTGATCGAACCACTCGATGTCCGCTTCGCCCGGAATGGTTTCGATGGTTTCCCAGTCCCAAGTTTTGGATACCGGACCGGACTTCGCGCCAGTCCTCTTCGATCCTGCCGGGGATGTGGTCGCTGGTGAATTGACATTGGTCTGGTCTCTCAACTTTTCTAGGAACGCGGTTCGAATGCCGATGTTCTTTTCGAGCTTCGCTTTTCGTTTCGGGTCGATCTCTTTCGCTGCCGCTCGCTGCATCTTCGAGAGATCGCCGCGCATCGATTTGTAGAGCCGGGTTTTCGACAGGATGCTCTCAGGTGACGACATA
>JBBRGE010000014.1:0-14438 GCA_038241045.1 Hyphomicrobiales bacterium
CAGCCGCGGCTTGCCGCGCAGGCCAAATAGCCTCGGCTGCGATGGCCCGTATATGTCAGCGTCGAGAATCCCGACCTTCAATCCCATTGCGACAAAACCCAGCGCGAGATTGCAAGACGTCGTCGATTTGCCGACGCCGCCTTTGCCGGACGCAACCGCTACGACATGTGCGACGCCGGGAATTCCTGCAGCTTTCGATGTCGCAGGTTGCGGAAGCGTGGGATTAATCGATGACACGTAAGATCTCCGAGACCGTCACTTGCCACGCGCAATGCGCAAGGATCATTGCGATCCGAACGGATCGTTTTTCTTGAGTTCACGCGCGCGCAGATAATCCTCGGTCGACATCACCGGCGGGCGTTGCGGCGCCGAATGTGGGTCGAAACTCTCGTTGACGACGGCTTCGACCCGGCAATCCGCGCACATCTTGATAACATCTAGACGCCGTGCATTTGCGCCTTCGAACATCCAGTGTTTTTCCTGAAGTTTTGAGAGCACGCGTTCAATCGAGCTTCTGGTGCCAAACGGCGTTCCGCACGCGATGCAATGGAACGGATCTTCTTCCTTCAGCACGCGCAGCGGCGCGTCCCATGCTTGAAAATCGAGGCGAGGCTCCAGCGTGATGACATTCTCCGGGCATGTGGATTCGCAAAGCCCGCATTGCACGCAGAGGCTTTCTGTAAATCGCAGCATCGCGCGGTCCGGGTTGTCGGAAAGCGCGCCTGTTGGACAGGCGGTCACGCAGGCATGGCAGAGCGTACAGCCTTCGACGTTCAACTGCACGCCGCCGAATGGCGCGTCCGGTGCGAGCGGGACGACATCGACGGGCGAGGGAGCAGCGCGATGAAGTTCGCGAAATGTTGTTTCAAGCACGCCGCGCTTTGTGCCGCGTGCGACGAAACTCGCGGGCTGCGGCGCCGGTTTGCCGACGGGGGCAGCATCGAGCGCGGAGCGCAACTGATCCGGATCGTCAGTCTCGACCATGCGAACGAGGTTTTCGCCGAATCCAAGTGCCGAGACGATGGTCGCCGACATCTCGACGGCGCGCCGCAGGCCCGAAATGTCATGCTTCTCTTTCGCGCGGGTCAGCAGTGCGACGCCCGTGCCTCCGTAAGCAAAAACCGACGCGATGGTCTCCGGCCCGAGTTGCGTGATTTCATTGACGCGCAGCGGGAGCACATTGGCCGGCAGTCCGTCGCCGAAGCGCGCAAGTGCATCGATGAGCCCATCGCCATGCTCGCCATCGTGAAACAGGACGACGGCATTGGCTCCGCCCGCCTTGGCATAAGATTGCATCAGCGTTCGAAGTTTTCGCATCACCGCATCGGCGCTTGGGAGCGAATAGGATGCGGCTCCTGTCGGACAGGCCGATGCACATGAGCCGCAGCCCGCGCACACCGCAGCATCGATCGCAACTGAATTTCCGTTCGGCGTGATCGCGCCGGTTGGACAAAGATCGAGGCAGCGCGTGCAGCCGGTGATGTTCGACCGCGAATGGGCGCAAAGCGATTCGTCGAAATGGATGAAGCGCGGCTTGTCGAATGTGCCGACAAGGTTGCCCGCGTCCGCGATGGCGCGCTCAACGGCGGCCCGGTCGCGCGGGTCGGCGCGCAAATAGCCTGACCTCAGTTCATGCGCGGGAAACATCGGCAGGCCGCCACTGAGGTCGAGAATAAGATCGCACGTCGACGTTGCACCATCGCGCGCTGCTCCGAACACGAGCTGCGCGCGCGAAGACGGCGAGGGCAGTGCGTAGTCGTCGATGTCCAATTCGAACTGTCCAAGATGCCCGCGGGCATTCCGGACCGTTCCTTTGAGCACTGGAAACTCGTTGACGCTACGCGGCGTCACATCGACCGGCTTGGTAAGAATGACTGTAATATCCAGACGATCGGCAAGACGCTTGGCGGCATCGATTGCAATCTCGTCGCGGCCATAGATCAACGCGACGCCATTGCTCTCCATCGTGACGAGCGAGATCGGCGGCATGTCCTCAGAGGCGGCCGCGATCAGTGCTGCGGATTTCGGGCCCGCAGTTGCAGCGTCTTTCGACCAGCCGCCGGTTTCACGGATGTTGACGAAGGTGAGAGGTACTTGCGGGAAATCTTCGGCAACTTCCTTAAACAGTGGCTCTTCCTGGGTGCAGGCCACGGTGATCGGTTCGCCTGCCTCGAGTGCGGCCTTGAACTGGCCGAGATCGAGACCGCAAAGCTGGTTCGCCTGCGTTGTGTTTGCCGCGCAGCCGAGCCCGATGGCTTGGGTGTCAAGCGGCATCGTCTTTTCGCAACTGCAAATCAGAAGACGGGACTTTACGCCATTCATACTCTACGACCTTGCACCTTCGCGGAAATCGCGCCGTGATGGCTTGCACGTAATGCCACGCTTGCAACTTGCGCAAGCATCTCTCCATCTTGACCGAATTAGCATAGACTGCCCAAATACCAAGAGCTTAGGGAAATTTTCCAAGATGAAGAACGCGCGTGCGGCTCACGATCAGCCAAAGCTCGATCTACCGCCAGGTTACACGCTGGTGGCGCTACGCGAATATGGCGACGCCTTCACGCATGGCTGCGACATCGCGGCCGAGGCAGGCGCGGGGACACTCGTGTGGGTCCAGCGCTACGATCTTGTTGAGTTCGCAGTCGTCCTTGAGCCCAACGAGCCGCTGGTTTCGGCGCGCCGCGCGCTGTTTGCCGGTATGAACGCAATGGCTGATGCCATCGCAGTCCATTGCCCGCCGGAGAGGGAGGTGGCTTTCGCGTGGCCGGATACGATTCTGTTCGATGCCGGTCTGCTTGGCGGCGCACGGCTTGGTTGGCCGAAAGATTGTTCCGATGACGAAGTTCCTGCATGGCTAGTTTTCGGTGTGATCCTTCGCGCAGCGAACATGGGGCATCTGGAGGAAGCAGCGGCTGCGGGCGCAGTAGCGTTGCTGACCGAAGGCTTCGAGATAGTTGAGACCGATGCGATCATCGAAAGTTTTAGCCGTCATCTCATGACCGCCTTCGATCTTTGGAAGGAGCAGGGTTTCGATCCCATCGCGCGTGACTATTTGGCGCGGCTATCGAAGAAAGATGACGCGCGCCGAGGGATCGACGTCAACGGCGATCTCTTGATTAACGCGCCGAAGCAGCCATTGCAGCGAGTGTATCTACTTGACGCACTGGCCAAGGCCGCGTGGTACGATCCGGTCGATCGCTCTCCGAAACTGGGATGAGGCGGTTATGCTGAAGCTGCCACGCACCATCAGGCTCGATCCTTCGGACACGTTTGTTTTCGAACGCGCAGCCGAGCCAGGTGAGTGGGCCGTGTCGGGCGCGTTCGTGTTTTACGATTGCGACGCTGCGACATTGGGACAAAAGCAGCGCGTCGCTCTGAGGTCCGGTTTTCTCGGCATCGAAAGCCTTGGGTGGTCAACTCTCGCCATTGTGACCGAGACAACGGAATCCGAGCGGCAGGCCGTGGTCGCGCGGCTCACGGCGCAACTCATGGCGAAGTTCGGAGCACCCGATATCGAAGCCGCGCGTGCCGCCGCGGAGGAAGAGGTCGCATTCGCGGGTTCATTGTGCGATCACCCGCTGCAGACTTTGTTGGCGGTGAGCCGGAGTATCGAGGACGGAGAAATTCGCGAGCGCTTCCGTACCTTGACGCCGCGCGCGCCTGAAGCGGGCGGAGGCCGATTGCACGCCCACGCGCGCGCCTTTACCTTTCATGAGGTCGAGGGCGAAGAACCGGTCGAGGAGGTCGATCTTCTTGGCCTCACAAAAACGGATCGGGTATGAGAGAATTTTGGGTCGCCTCAGGTCACCATCTCACGCGCCGTGCCGACCATGGCGGTCTGGTTGCGACGCCTGAGCTGATCATGGCCTATCTGGCGCGGCCGGAACTGATGCCGCCGCACGACGCATGCGATCCCGAACGCAATCTGCATGCGAGCCTTCTCGCTGACCCTCTGCGTCAAGTGTCGAAGTCCGATATCGCGGCGATCGCCGACGCGGATGCGCGCGAGAACTGGACTTTCATGATGTCGTTCCGCGATCGCTTGCTCGCCGCGCCATCGCTGGAGGCGATGTATGTCACGTTGGCGCGTAAGGGTGCCCACGATCTGCCGCCGATCTTTCTGTCGCAGTTATGCCATTTGATTCTACGCAACGCGCTCGAGGGCTGTGACGATCCTTATGTTCTGCGTGCTGCAGAACTATTCTATCGCGCGCAGAAAGCTACGATTCACGATGGTTCGCTGTTGCTCGCCGACTCCGAAGTCATCGACGCGCAGCATCATGCGCAACACGATCTGCATTCCTCGCCTCTGACCGCAATGCTCCAGCCGCATGCGTTCGGTGAGATGGACGTGATGGATGACGAGAATGCATGGACCTATTGGTCGCGGTCAGACGCGCACGCGATGGCGATGAATCTGGGTGGCAATGCGAAAGCGCGCGATGGACTTTGCAGGGTGGTTGAACGCTGGATTGGCCACCTGTTGGGGATTGGTGTCAAAGCCGTGACGGTCGCCTCTATCGAAGATCGCGATTGGCGATGGTTCGTGGGCCTCGACAGTGAAGGCACTCGAATTGGCAACGCGTTATGGAATGGCGAAGCGACGGGAGACACCGCCGAGCGTATCGTGGCCCTGATAAGCCTTACATTCGACGATTTGCACTTTGTCGACGGTCGCGTGGGCGGCAAGCCGGTCTATCTTATTCTGGCGATGGATGCGGACAAGGTGGTCCGCCTGAAACCTCAAAATCTTGTGGCAGGCCTGCCGCTGGCACCTGCAGCTAACGTTGCATGAATCAGATGAAGCAGGATGAGTGGTATTGGCGATGATCGAATCTTCCCGCGAAGTTGGCGTCTTGCTGCGCCGCCGCGCGATTGACAATCCATGGATCGACCACATGTGGTCGCCGTTGATGGTTACGGACGAAGTTCCGGCCACGGTCCCGTGGACCAAAATTTCTCAAGAAGGGGACGCAACGCTCTATTACGCGGGTTCTGCTTTCATCGATTTGTTCAGCACCGATACGGCAAATTACCGCGATAATCTCGCTGACGGCTCGCCCTTGATATGGGTCGCGTTGCGGCGTCCCGACGGAGGTACCGAGCTGGAACTGACAAAAGTCACCGCAGATCCTTCGGAAGGCGAAGCGATATTCGAAAGCGGTGTCGATGTGATCGGAACGGTTCCGATGCCGCCGAATATCGCGTCGTGGATCGCGGCCTTTGTCGATGAGCACCATGTCGAGCAGGTCTTTCATAAGCGCAAGCGTGATCGCACGAGCGATGATCGCAAACGAGATGCTGGCGGTGGTCCCTCCGGCAGAGACAAGGGAAGCGCATGACCCAGAACGACAAGGACCGGAACGATCAGGAAGATGACAAAAATTTTCTGTCGCGCTGGTCGCAACGCAAACAAGAAGCAAAGCAATCGGATTCGGTAGCTCCTAGTGTAATTCAGACTGAGCCGACAGGCGCGACCGCCGAGAGCGATGTTGAAGAAGAATTCGATCTTTCCACGTTACCGAAATTGGAAGAGGTCGTGGAGGGGACCGACATCACCGGGTTCTTGAAGAAGGGCGTGCCTGAAAGTCTGCGCAACGCGGCTTTGCGGAAATCCTGGGCGCTGGACCCTGCGATCCGCAATTACGTCAATCCCGCGCTCGATTACGCCTACGACTGGAATACGCCGGGCGGCGTACCCGGAAGCGGCGAACTGTCGGCGGGGATGGACGTCGCCAAAATGGTTTTGCAGATCATGGGTGGCGGCGAATCGGCAGGTACCGCCGCGAACTCGGATACGCCTGATATTTCGCACCAGATCGACTCGCGCCTGTCCGGCTTGACTGTGCAGGACAGCGATGCAGGGCAAAGTTCGTCGGGTGATTTGCCGACCGACGTCGTGAGATCATCGGATATGACGACCTCTCCAGCTGAAATATCGGCTGGTTCCTTACAGTCCGTGCGTACAGAAGCTGAAAGCGGCAGTGAAATCGAAACTCAACAAGTTGGTGCGACGCAACAATCCGTGCGACGCCACGGCACTGCGAAACCAACGCTTTAGCCAAAAGATTTTTAGACATAGGCAAAACCTATGCTACTAATTTAGAACTAGAACAGTTCTAGCCAAACAAGATGCCTCGATAAGAGGCACGGTTGGGGGAGACGGTCACACGATGCGGGATGCCGGATTAGATCAGGCAATCAAGGCTGTTGGCGGCGTTGCGTCGCTGGCGAGGGCTGTCGGCATTTCGCAGCCTTCGGTATCGGCTTGGTCCCGTATTCCTGCGGAGAGAGTTTTGACCGTTGAGTCGAAGACGCGCGTTCCGCGTTTCGTCCTTCGCCCCGATCTGTACGGATATTCGGGGGATGAGTCGCCATTGCAATCCGAAATCGACGAAATTGATGAACTGCGTGCCGGCGAGTACGGCCTGCTGGCTTTGCTGCTCGGCAAGACGCCCGATGCGGCGACGCTTTCGCGCGTTGCCGCGTTGAAGGGAGACGCGTCCGATCTCGGCATGGCGCATGTCGAACTCGCCGCTGTCGCCGCCGATATCGATGAGCGAGCGGTCGCGGCTGAGTTTTTCAATCTGTTCGTCGGGCTTGGACGCGGTGAGTTGTTACCCTACGCGTCCTACTACCTTACGGGCTTCCTCCACGAGCGTCCTTTGGCGCGGGTTCGCGAAGATTTCGATTTGCTCGGCATCGAGCGCGATGGCCCGTCGCGCGAGCCGGAAGATCATATTGCAACCTTGCTCGAAGTGATGGCGGGTCTGGCGCGCGGCGATTTCGACGCGGAGTTCGCACAGCAGGCAAAATTCTTCGACCGTCACCTCAAGCCATGGGCGGCGCGAATGTTCGTCGACCTTGAGATGTCGTCATCCGCAAAATTCTATCGTGCTGTCGGCCGCGTCGGCCGCGTATTCATTGAACTGGAATCAGAGGCCTTCACGCTGTCCGAGTGACGCGGATGGTTAAAAAGATCGATTGGAGGATGGTGCCATGAGCAAGCCGACCACGACCAACGTTCAGACCGGTGCGGACGGGAAACCGGACGCTAAGTTTTTCGACCGGCGCAGTTTTTTCAAGTTGGGCGGATCGGCGGTTGCCACAGCGGCAATCATTCCGCTGACCGGAGAAGCTGAAGCCGCAGAGTCGGATTCCGAAGCGAAGAAGGCTCGCTACAAGGAAACCGATCACGTCAAGAATTTCTATCGCGTCAACCGCTATTGATGGAAGCACGCACATGTTGATGAAACGCAAAGAGGGATCTGCAGGTCGCGCGCGATTGCAGGGCATCGCTGCCGGTCTGGCTTCGGGAGTTCTCGATCGTCGAACGTTTCTGCGCCGCTCCGGTTTGGCAGCAGGCGCGGGCGCCGCACTCGGGCTGATGCCGCTCGGATCGGTGCGCAAAGCGCAGGCCGGCCCGAAAATCACCGGTGCGCCGACGGAGATTAAAAAGAACATCTGCACGCATTGTTCGGTCGGTTGCACGGTCATTGCAGAAGTCCAGAACGGCGTATGGGTCGGTCAAGAACCGGCATGGGACAGTCCGCTGAATCGCGGGTCGCACTGCGCCAAGGGTGCGTCGGTGCGCGAACTCGTGCATGGTGATCGCCGCCTGAAATATCCTATGAAACTCGTCAACGGTGAGTGGCAGAAGATCGCTTGGGATCAGGCCATCAACGAGATCGGCGACAAGATGATGGAAATCCGCGCTAAGTCTGGCGCTGATTCAGTCTATCTGCTCGGCTCCGCCAAGTTCTCGAATGAGGGCTCTTATCTGTTCCGCAAGTTCGCCGCCTTCTGGGGCACCAATTCGGTCGATCACCAGGCGCGCATCTGTCACTCGACCACGGTAGCAGGTGTTGCCAACACCTGGGGCTACGGCGCGATGACGAACTCCTACAACGACATCCGCAACTCCAAGACGATCATGTTCATGGGCTCGAATGCGGCCGAAGCGCATCCGGTATCGCTCCAGCACATCCTGACCGGCAAGGAAATCAACCGCGCCAACGTATTCGTCATGGACCCGCGGTTCACCCGCACGGCGGCGCATGCGACGGATTATGTGCGCTTCCGCTCCGGCACCGACATTGCAGTGATCTGGGGTATGCTGCACCACATCTTCAACAACGGCTGGGAAGACAAGACGTTCATTGCTCAGCGCGTTTACGGCATGGATCAGATCCGTGCCGAAGTGGCAAAATGGACTCCCGAAGAGGTTGAGCGCGTCACCGGCATTCCGGGCGAACAACTAAAGAAGGTGGCTGAGACCTTCGCGAAGGAAAAACCATCGACGTTCATCTGGTGCATGGGCGGCACCCAGCACACCGTTGGCACCGCGAACGTCCGCGCCTACTGCAATCTGCTGTTGGCGACCGGCAATGTCGGCACATTCGGCGGCGGTGCGAACATCTTCCGTGGCCATTGCAATGTGCAAGGTGCCACCGATCTCGGTCTCGATATCACGTCGTTGCCGCTGTATTACGGCCTCGTCGAAGGCGCATGGAAGCATTGGTCCCGCGTCTGGGAAGTCGATTACAATTATTTGCAAGCCCGCTTCGACGAAGTGCCGGCCAAATCCGGCCGGCCCGCGCGCACGCAAAAGCAGAACATGGAATTCCCGGGTATCCCTTGGACCCGCTGGTTCGATGCGACGCTTGCCAAGCCCGACGATGTCGATCAGCGCGACACAATCAAGGGCGTGGTGATCATGGGTCACGGCGGCAATACCATCCCGCGCATGACCGAAATGGTGAAGGGACTGGAGCAACTCGAACTGCTGGTGGTTGCCGATCCCCATCCGACGACATTTGCCGCAATCTCGAACCGCAAGAACGGCACGTATTTGCTGCCGGCCTGTACGCAGTTTGAGACGTCGGGTTCGCGCACGGCGTCGAACCGTTCGCTGCAATGGGGCGAGCAGGTCGTGAAGCCGATCTTCGAATCGAAGAACGACTACGAGATCATCTATTTGCTTTCGAAGAAGCTCGGTTTCGCCGAGCCGATGTTCAAGAACATCAAGGTTGAGAACAACAATCCGTCACCCGAAGACTTATTGCGTGAAATCAACCGTGGCGGCTTCTCGACGGGTTACTCTGGCCAGTCGCCGGAGCGCCTGAAGGCGCACATGAAAAACCAGGACAAGTTCGACCTGGTTACGTTGCGTGCCAAGGCCGATGTGCCTGATGTCGGTGGCGACTATTACGGCCTGCCTTGGCCGTGCTGGGGCACGCCCGCGATCAAGCATCCCGGCACGCATACGCTTTATAACCCCAGCCTTAACGTTAAGGATGGCGGCGGCACGTTCCGCGCACGCTTCGGTGTGGTCTATGAAGAAAAGCAACCCGATGGCTCGGTAAAACAGGTCAACATGTTGTCCGAGGGCTCTTACAGCAAAGGGTCTGAACTCACCGACGGCTACCCTGAATTCACCTACGGCGTTCTGAAAAAGCTCGGATGGGACAAGGATCTGACGGAAGCGGAACTGGCGACGATCAACAAGATCGGCGGCAATAATCCCGACGGCGTCGGTTGGGCTGTCGATCTATCCGGTGGCGTCATCCGCGTTGCTCTCGATCACGGATGTATTCCTTACGGCAACGGCAAGGCGCGCGCGGTCGCATGGAATCTGCCTGACCCTGTCCCGGTTCATCGCGAACCGATTTACACGGCGCGTCCCGACCTCGTCGCCAAATATCCGACGCGGCCGGACGGTCGTCAGTTCCGTATGGCCAATCTCGGCTTCTCGATTCAGAAGGCTGCCGTGGACAAGGGAATTGCCAAGCAGTTCCCGATCATCCTGACTTCTGGACGTCTCGTCGAATACGAAGGTGGCGGCGAAGAAACGCGCTCAAACCGCTGGCTCGCCGAATTGCAGCAAGACATGTTCGTCGAAGTGAACACGTCGGACGCTTCCGATCGCGGCATCAAGGACGGCGGCTGGGTCTGGGTGTACGGCCCGGAAAACGGATCGAAGGCACGCGTCAAGGCACTAGTCACCGATCGTGTCGGCAAGGGTGTGGCGTTTATGCCATTCCATTTCTCCGGCTGGTTCCAGGGCGTCGATCAGCGCGGCAATTATCCGAAGGGTGCCGATCCGATCGTGCTCGGTGAAAGCGTGAACACGATCACATCCTATGGCTACGATCCGGTCACCGGTATGCACGAGGGTAAAGTGACCCTGTGCCAGATTCAAACGGCGTGAGGGGAGAATAAACTATGGCTCGCGTCAAATTTCTTTGTGATGCCGACCGCTGCATCGAGTGCAATGCCTGCGTCACGGCCTGCAAAAACGAACATGAAGTGCCGTGGGGCATCAATCGCCGCCGTGTCGTCACCATTAATGACGGCAAACCCGGCGAACGTTCGGTGTCGATGGCCTGCATGCATTGTACCGACGCGCCTTGCGCGGCGGTGTGTCCGGTGTCGTGCTTCTATACGACGGCGGATGCTGTGGTGCTTCACTCCAAGGATCTCTGCATCGGCTGCGGATATTGCTTCTACGCCTGTCCGTTCGGCGCGCCGCAATATCCGAAGGTCGGAAACTTCGGTTCGCGCGGCAAGATGGACAAGTGCACCTATTGCGCGGGCGGACCGGAAGCTGACTCGACGCCTGCGGAATACGCAAAGTATGGCGCCAACCGTCTGGCCGAAGGCAAGTTGCCGATTTGCGCCGAGATGTGCTCGACCAAGTCGCTGCTGGCCGGCGATGGCGCGATTATCGCTCAAATCTACAAAGAGCGCGTGACGAAGCGCGGCTACGGTTCGGGTATGTGGGGCTGGAAAACGGCCTACAGCGATTCTCCAACCGGCTGATGCACTTTGCCGTCCCGTTCGCGGGGCGGTGCTCACGTCAACAAAAACTGGAAGGTCGTGCAGATGTCGATCTCGCTTTCAACGCTCAGGGCGCTTTGCGCCGCCGCGGCAATGCTGTTTGTGTTCGCACAACCCGCGGCTGCGCAGCTATCCTTCAAGCCGACTGCTGAAGCCGTTCAAGAAGACAAGCTCCTGAATGCGCTGAAAGAGGGCGACAAGATCAGCGGCCGCATCTCCATCCCCGACTCCATGGCGTCCAGCCTGATCCAGCCCGCAGGACGCGACTGGCGCGATTTCCAACGCAACACGCTGCCGTGGGTCGCCGGCGTGTCGATCCTCGGCATGACAGTGCTGCTGGCGCTTTTCCTGTTGGTGCGTGGAAGAATTCGCGTCGATCACGGGTTTTCGGGCGCGAAGATCCTACGGTTCGCGAGCTTTGAGCGCTTCACGCATTGGCTGACTGCGAGTTGCTTCATCATTCTGGCGCTGTCGGGTCTGAACATCAGTTTCGGGCGGGCTCTCGTGCCGATCTTCGGCCCCGAAGCGTTTTCGACGCTGACCGCGTGGGGCAAAATCGCACATAACTATCTCGCATTCCCGTTCATGCTCGGTCTCGTCATTATGTTCCTGATCTGGGTCAAGGATAACATCCCGAACCGTCTCGATATGGAATGGATCAAGAAGGGCGGCGGGATGATCAAGAACGGAGAACCTCCTCCAGCCAAGCGTTTCAACGCGGGGCAGAAGGGCATCTTCTGGATCGTGATCGTCGGCGGCGTGCTGATGTCGCTGTCGGGCTGGTATCTGCTGTTCCCGTACATTCCGGCGAACGTCACAGCGCTGCAGTTCTGGACAGTGATCCATGCCGTCATCGCGATGCTGTTCATCGCCGCGATGCTTGCGCATATTTATATCGGCTCGGTCGGTATGGAGGGCGCATTCGACGCCATGGGAACAGGAGAGGTGGATCTGAACTGGGCCAAGGAGCATCACGCGCTTTGGGTCGAGGAAGAGCAACGCAAGGGTCATGCGCCGGGTGCGGCGCGGGCCGCGCCTGCCGAATAGTTTGACCGGCTCAACCTTGCGCGCCGCGACCGCTAACTCCGGTGACAGACTGCGCGCATGGATGGCTGGACACGATCTTAATCTGAGGGGATTGCCATGAAAGTGTTTCTCGTTTCGTTGTTGTTTGCGGCGGTTACCGCAGGCGGCATGGCCGTTTTGCTCAACGCCATCCAAGAGCCAAGTTACGTCGCATTCACGACCGGCGGGGCAAGGGTCGGTGACCCCGGCAATAACCTCGTTGGGCCGAGCTAGGACGGGATCGCCGCTTGAGCGTACCGGTCCCGGCCGACGCTTCGGCGTGGCCGGTTGAAATCCGCCTCGCTAAAAACCGCAATGTCCTTCACGTTGCGTTTGACGACGGCAAAGCATTCGACTTATCCGCAGAATTGCTCCGGGTGACCAGTCCGTCTGCCGAAGTGCAGGGACATTCCGAAGCGCAACGCAAAACCGTCGGCGGAAAGCGAAACGTCGCAATTCTTTCGGTCGATCCGGTTGGAAATTATGCGGTGCGTCTGGGATTCGATGACATGCATTCCACCGGCATCTATTCCTGGGCCTTTCTGCGCGACCTTGGATTGAATGCTGACGAGCGCTTTCGAAACTACATCGACGATCTTTCGGCCAAAGGTCTGGACCGCGACAGGCCGGGCGTGCGCTAGGCCGATGCCGATGGACATGCCTCTCAAGACAGCACGCCTCCGGAAAAAATTCAGCGCGATTCCAACCTGTGCCGTTGCACTAACCCTGGTTTTGCTGGGCGCATCCTCAGCAGTCGCGCAGTTGCGCGGTCATGGCGGACCAGTCCGCACATTGGCGATATCGCCGGACGGCCAAACTGTAATTTCCGGCAGCTTCGATTCAACGGCGATCCGCTGGTCATTGGCCCGCAACGCAGCCGAGCAGGTGCTGCGTTTCCACGCCGACGCCGTCAACGCGGTGGTCCTGCTCAAGGATGGCGGCGCGGCAACGGCTGGTGCAGATGGGCGCATTGCAATTTGGTCTGCAGGTAAAACCAAACCCGACACCGTATTGGAAGGTCATAACGCGCCGATCGCGGCCCTCGCGGTCTCAATCGATCAGGCGGCATTGGCATCGGCGTCATGGGATCGCACCGTGCGGCTGTGGCCGCTGGCGGGCGGCGCGCCCCGCGTCCTAGAGGGTCATACCCAAAACGTAAATGGCGTGGCATTTGCGCCGGACGGCCGAACGCTTGTCAGCGTGAGTTACGATCTGAGCGTGCGCATTTGGCCGCTCGCCGGGACGGCGTCGCCGACCGTCACGACAATGCCGACGCCGCTCAATGCCGTGGCGATCGGAGGCAACGGCGAAATCGTTGCCGGTGGTGCCGACGGTAAAGTTTACTTTCTAACCGGGGACGGCGTGGTTGCAGGCGAGGTCATAGCCGGCCCGCGGCCGGTAATCTCGATTGCGGTCTCATTGGATGGCACGCTGGTTGCAGCGGCGAGTATCGGCGGATCGGTCGCGGTGATCGATCGTAAGACGCGCAGCCTAGCGCGGACTCTGGTCGGCCCCGGTTTACCGGTATGGTCGGTCGCGTTTTTGCCAGACAGCCGCACGCTGCTCACCGGGGGCGCCGACAACATCATCCGCCGCTGGAATGCAGCGACCGGGGATCCTATCGATCCGCCTCTTTTCGAAAAAGCAGGAGACCCGCTGGCGGCCTATGCCGGTGATCGCGGCGCGGAGATTTTCCGGGCCTGCGTCGCCTGTCATACTCTTGGCGCGGAGCAGGGCAACAGGGCAGGTCCAACTTTGGCCGGCATCTTCGGCCGGCGGATAGCGACCCTGCCGGGTTACGATTTTTCTGAACCGCTCAAGCGCCTCGACATTGTCTGGACACCTGAAACCATTTCCAAATTGTTTGAGATCGGACCCACAGCCTACACGCCTGGCACCAAGATGCCGGAGCAACGGATCGGATCGGAACAGGACCGCGCCGCGCTGATGCGATTCCTTGAGCGGGCAACAAAGAAATAGTTGCTGAACGAATCCATTGAGATTCGTTCAGGCTATTTATTTCTGTCCATCGCGTGCAGGCAAGCCGACGTATCGTGAATCAAGCCGCGCGGACTTTGGTCAGGAAGTTTTCAACCTCTGTCTTGAGGCGCGTACTTTCATTGGAAAGCATCTTTGCGGACAGCAGCACTTTGCTTGATGCCGAGCCGGTCTCGCTTGCGCCATGGCTCACATCGGCAATGCTGCTGGCGACTTTGCCGCTCCGGTCTGCCGCCTGTTGAACGTTTCGGGCGATTTCCTGCGTCGCCATACCCTGTTGCTCAACGGCCGCCGAGATCGTTGCCGATATATCGGAAATCAGATTGATGGTGTTGCCGATTTCTCTGATTGCAACGACTGATTCTGTGGTGGCGGACTGCATGGCGGCAATCTGGGCGCTGATCTCCTCGGTGGCCTTTGCGGTCTGAGCTGCCAGTGCCTTGACCTCGGAGGCGACAACCGCAAAGCCGCGACCGGCGTCACCCGCACGAGCAGCTTCAATCGTGGCATTCAGCGCAAGGAGATTCGTTTGTTCG
>JBBRGE010000015.1:0-14282 GCA_038241045.1 Hyphomicrobiales bacterium
ACGCCGTCGATGAGATGTGCTTTCACTTCGAGACGCCCGAGCGCATAGGCCAGATAAAAGGCAACCGGAAAGGAGCGCCCCTGGGCAGCGACGTAAATCGTGTCGGCACCCGACATCAGATTGACCGCGCGCTTGAGCAACGCCCGGTCTGCGGTTTGCCCCAGTTCCTGAAGAGATGCGATGTCGGCATCGATTTCGCGCGTCAGCACGGCGGCGGGGTTGTTCGAGCTGGGCGCCGCCGACTTGCCGTGCCGCACCTTGGCGATCCGGGCGCGATAGCCTGTGCTTGCATCGGCGACGAGGCGCGAGCGGAAGACCTGCTGCATTTCGGAAAACCCGCCATAGCCGAACGCATTCGCGAACCGCACGATGCTCGACGGTTGCACGCCGATTTCTGTCGCGAGCGAGGACACTGTGTTCAGCGCGATATCGTCGGGGTGGTCGATGGCATAGGTCGCGATCCGCCGCAGGCGATCTGACAGGTCGCCGTGTCGCCGCGCGATCTCACGGCGGAGATCTTCATAGGTTTCCAAAGAAGGGTTCATCGAGCGATCCGCAATTCCCGGCTTTACATCTTAAATAGACTATGCATTCTATTTTGGAAAGTAAAAGAATAAAAATTCTAAGGACGGAAACGACGTCAAAAGAGGTTGAGATGCGGGTTGGATTTATCTGCGTCGGGATGATGGGCCATGGCATGGCCAAAAACCTGATTGAAAAAGGTTTTCAGACGACGATTCTCGGCAATTCGAACCGCAAGCCGATCGACGATCTGGTGGCCAAGGGAGCGAAGGAGGCGAAAGACCCGACGCAAGTCGCGGCGGCGTCGGATGTTATATTTCTTTGCGTACCAGGTTCGCCGCAGGTCGAAGACATCATTTACGGGCCGAAAGGTCTTAAGGGCGCGGTGAAGCAGGGGCAGATCGTCGTTGATTGCTCAACCAGCGAACCGTCGTCCACCGCGCGCATCTATAAAGACCTGCAGGCGATCTCGGTGCCGTTCGTCGACGCGCCTCTCGCGCGCACGCCGAAGGAGGCCGAGGCCGGGAAGCTCAATGTCATGGTCGGTTCCGATGCCGATATTTTTTCGCGCATCAAGCCGATGCTCGAGACGTTCGCGGAAAACATTTTCTATGTCGGCGGGCCGGGCGCGGGACATACGACGAAGCTTGTGAATAATTTTCTGGCGATGGGGCAGGCGGCCCTGATCGCGGAAGCCCTGATGGCGGGTCAGCGCGCCGGGCTCGATCTCAACGCGTTCGTCAAAGTGATTACCGCTGGCGGCGCGAACAGCGGCATTTTCCAGATGATCGTTCCTAAAATCCTCGAAGGCGACGATACAGGGTTGCCGTTCATTCTTCGGCTCGCCCAGAAGGATCTTCGTTACTACACGCATATGACCGAGAGCCTCGGCGTGCCGGGGCAACTCGGCGAATGTGTGCATCAGACTTTTGTGCAGGCGGCTGCGCTCGGGTTCGGCGACCAGATGGTCGGCGCGCTCGTTCGTGCGCAGGAGAAAATCAACAACGTCAAAATCAAAACGAACGCCGCCGGCTGAAGCATCGGCCTGAATGAGCGTTCGCCATCGCAGGGAGGATTAAGTCGATGACTAAACTTGTAACGACACGTCGAAAATTCTTAAAGACGACTGCAATGGCTGCGGCCCTCGCAAGCACGGGCACCTTCATGGGGCCGTGGAAGCACGTTCGCGTCATGGCGCAAGGCCAGAAAAAGCCGATCAAGCTCGGCCTGACTTGCGACGCCAGCGGCCAATACGGCAACAGCGGGCAGGATGATTTACGCGGCATTCGCCTTGCGATCGACGAATTTAACGCCAAGGGCGGCGTTCTCGGCCGCAAGATCGAGTGGATCACCGCTGATACCGAGACGACACCGGCGACCGGAAGCCGCATCGCGGAGCGCTTTATCACACGCGACGAATGTGGATTTTTGATCGGCGCGCTTCATTCGGGCGTCGCGAACGCCATCACGCAGGTCGCCGCAAAAACCGGAACGATCTACATGAACACCAACTCGTCCGCGCCTAGCGAAGCGGGTGAAAACTGTTCGCGCGTGAAGTTTGTGTGGGACGGTAACGGCACGAACTTCTCCAAGGCGACCGTCAGTGCTGCGATCAAATCGGTCGGCAAAAACTGGTTGCTGCTGACCAACGACTACGTCTGGGGTCACACCACGGCGGCTGCAACCAAGGGTCTCGTCGAAACAAGCGGCGGCAAGATCATGGACAACCTGCTGGTGCCGCAGAACACGCGCGATTTCACATCGTATCTTTTGAAGATTCAGCAGGCGAAACCGGACGTCGTCGCGACCGCCATTGGCGGTGACGATCTCAAGGCGCTGCGCACCCAAGTCGCGCAGCTCAAGCTCGACGGAAAACCCGCTTGGATCAACAACCAGCAGGATTGGCCGGATATCTGGGGCGCGCCGGAAAGCCTGTTCGGCGTATTCGGAACGACATGGTATCACAAGCTGCAACTGCCGGGCGTCGCTGACTTCGTCAAAAAGTGGCAGACGGCCTACAAAGACGGACCTATCCCCGTGCCGGGCAACGTGTCTTACAACGGCTACATGGCGACGCGTGAATTGTTACGCGCCATCGAGCGGGCTGGTTCGACCAACAACATTGCCGTCATCAAGCAGCTTGAGAATCTGAAAATTTCCGCCTCCGACCGCATGCAGCATTTCGATGCCTATATGGATCCGATGACGCATCAGATGCAGCAGACGATATACCTTGCGCGCCGCAATCTGAAACCGGCGGATACTACCGATTACTACGAGTTGGTCGCATGGGCGGAACCGAAGGACGCCAAGGACGACGCGGCAGAAACCAAGTGTAAGCTGTTGCCGTACGATCAGGTGCCGACGTTCGAGTTATAAGTTAAACGCCGGAGCGCAAATGCTCCGGCGTCTTCTCCGATTGGATTCTCGGAATGTTCGACCTGCTTCCGCATATTCTCAACGGCATCACGCTCGGCCTGCTGTTCGCTCTGATCGCGCTCGGCTTCATGCTGATTGTCGGATTGATGGAGCAGATTAACCTTGCACACGGCTCGCTGTTTGCGCTGGGCGCTTATATCGCCATCGTCATCGTCGGTGGCGAGACCGTGCTGTCGCCTTTCATTGCCGAAAGTTTCAAGTCGATGTCGCTGGCATTTCGCTACATAGTGGCCCTCATCGTCGCGCCGATTGCCGTTGCCGTCGTTGGCATGGGCGTCGAATTCCTGATGCGACGGACTTACGCGAAAGATCCATTGTTCGGACTCTTGCTGACGTTCGGCATCGCGATGGTGATCGAGGAAGGCATTCGCGGTGTATGGGGCACGCGCGACTACGTGCTTCAGGTGCCGAGCGGCATCAGCGGCGGATTCATCTTTCAGGATTTGATCTGGTCGACTTACAGATTCTTCGCGGCGGGCTTTGCGGCGCTTGCCATCGGTTTGGTATGGCTGGTGATCGAGAAGACGCCTTACGGCGCGATCATCAAGGCCGGAGCGCACGACAATGAAATGGTGCGCGCTCTCGGAATCAATCTTTCTCGGCTGCGGCTGATCGTGTTCGCATTCGGTACGTCGCTGGCGGCTCTCGCCGGCGTCATCCTTGCGCCGATCTGGGGCATTCGTCCGCATATGGGCGTCGATGCTGTTGTGCCCGCGTTCCTTGTGATCGTGCTTGGCGGCATCGGAAGTTTCTGGGGCGCGGTAATTGCTTCGCTAATGATCGGTGCGCTCGTCGGTCTGACTGGCGCCTATGCGTCCGAATGGTCGCTGCTGTCGATGTATCTGTTGCTGATTGCGGTGACGACGGTTCGCGCGCGCGGCCTGTTCGGCAAAAAAAGCTTGCTGGAGGTCTGACGTGCTGCCCAATCCGCACGCGTCTGCCAAACTCGTCACGCCCGCGATGGTCGTGACGTTGCTGTTCATGGCGACCGTTCCGCTGTGGATCGAGCGTGTCGGTCTCTATCCTTATCTGGGTGTCGAAATTCTGATCTGGGCGATCTACGCACTCGGCTTCAATCTTCTGCTGGGATACACCGGCTTGCCTTCGTTCGGGCATGGCGCTTATTTCGGAGTGGGTGCTTACGCCTTTGGACTGGCGCAGTTCAATATTTCCAGCAATTTGTGGGTTTGTTTGGCGGCCGCTCTCGCCGCGTCGATGTTCGTAGGCGCAGTCGTTGCGCTCTTTATCTCGCATCGCCGCGGCATCTATTACGCGCTGATGACCATCGCGTTCGGCCAGGTGTTCTGGTTCATCGCTGTCAAGGCCCACACTGTCACTGGCGGCGAGGACGGATTGCTTAAAATAGTGCGAGCGCCCGCCGAGTTCGGTGTTGAGCGCTTCGATCTGTCGTCGAACGTGGCCTTCTATTATTTCGTGCTCGCATGTTTCGCTGTGGTTGCGGTCGCGCTGTGGCGATTTGTGAACTCTCCGTTCGGACGAACGCTGCAAGCGATTAAACAGAACGAAACCCGCGCGACGTTCGTCGGCTACAACGTCTGGCGCTTCAAGGTCGGTGTGTTTACGCTATCGGCGGCGATATCGGGGTTCGCTGGCGGGTTGTTCGCGATGGCGCAAACCTCGGCGTTTCCGGATGTCATGAGCCTTCATCATTCGGGCTACATCGTGATGATGACGCTGATCGGCGGCGGCCTCGTCAGCTTCTGGGGTCCGGTGATCGGTGCCGCAGCTTATCTTTTGACGCGCGATATTATTGGAGCCTACACGACCGCGTGGATGTTCTGGTTCGGTATGTTTTTCGTTTTGATCGTTCTGTTCAAGCCGGAAGGTATTGCGGGTGCCGTGCTCGATCTCAAGGCATGGCGGGCGCGTCGCCGCGCAACTGTTTCGACCGTCAAACATGTCGAAGAGCCGAGAGTCTGACATGGCGCTGTTCGAAGCCCACGGACTCCACATGCGCTTCGGCCGTCGTGTCGTGCTCGAAAAAGTGGACCTGACCGTTGATGAAGGGATGTTTGCCGGGATCATCGGCCCTAACGGCGCGGGCAAGACGACATGCTTCAATGTGCTGACCGGGCGCTTCACTCCCAATCGGGGGCGTATCGTTTTCAATGGCGAGGATATCACGGGTCTCGCCCCCGAGCGGATCGTCCGCAAGGGGATTGCGCGTTCGTTTCAGATCATGACGCTGTTCGACGAATACACCGCACGAGACAATGTCGTGCAGGCGTTACCGCAGATGCGCGAAATGGCTGGCCGCGTCGGTCACGCAGTTGCCGGCGATACTTTCCTCGTCGAGCAGGCTGATGAGATTCTTGAGAATGTCGGCCTTGCCGCCAAAGCGAATAGCGCGGCAAAAGATTTGTCGTATGGAGATCGTCGCGCGCTCGAGATCGCCGTTGCGCTGGCGACGCGCCCACGCGTGCTGTTTCTCGATGAACCAACATCCGGTCTCGGTGCAAGCGGCCGCGCGCGGCTGAAAATTCTGCTCGGTCAACTCAAGCGTAAAGTCACCATCGTCGCCATCGAACACGATCTCGATCTACTGTTTGCGCTAGCGGATCGCATTTCCGTAATCCAATGGGGCCAAGTGATTGCCGAAGGCTCGCCGGACGAACTGAAATCCGATCCTTGGGTGCGGCGATCCAACCTCGGAAAACTTCAATGAGCCTTGACGTTTCCGGCATCGATGTTTTCTACGGCGAAACGCAGGCGCTGTTCGGCGTGTCGCTGAATGTCGAACCCGGCGAGGTGCTGGCGTTGCTCGGCCCGAACGGAGCGGGGAAGACCACCACGCTCCGCGCTATATTGGGCCTCAATCAGGCGCGGCGCGGCCGGATCAGGTTCGAAGGCATCGACGTCACGCGAAAGCCCACGCATGAAATCGCGCGGCTAGGCGTCGGCTGGGTACCGGATGACAGGCGGTTGTGCCCGACCTTGACGGTTGCGCGTAATCTGTCGATTGCCGAGAAGCGCACGCGGTTCAGGGCATGGTCGATCAAGGATGTCAGCGGTATCTTCTCGGCGCTCGAATATCTGATGGATCGCGAGGCGGAAACGTTGTCTGGCGGCGAAATGCAGATGGTGGCGATTTCCCGCGCGTTGCTCGGCTCGCCCGGTCTCGTGCTGTTCGACGAGCCGAGCCAAGGTCTTGCGCCGAAGATCGTCCTCGATGTGCTGGCCACGATAGGTAAACTGAAAAAAGAAGGCATCGCCTCGATCATCGTCGAACAAAATGCGGATGTTGCATTGTCCATTGCCGATCGGGCGATCATTCTCGATAATGGTCGAATTGCTTGGAGCGGCTCTGCCGTGGCGCTGCGCGACGATAAAGCGTTGCGTCGCAAGCTGCTCGGAGAATGACGATGGCTTCGCCGGACACGCCGCTGCTGAAGGTCGAAAAGGTCCGCAAGACCTATATGCGCGGTCTGCTGAATCGACGACAGACCTTCTCGTTGTCCGCCGATCTCGAGTTTCCGAAACCGCGTATCGTCGGCGTCATCGGTCCGAACGGTGCTGGGAAAACCACTTTGTTCGAGATGATCACGGGCAGCAACACGCCGTCCGAAGGCCGCATCATGGTGGCTGGCCGCGACATTCAATATGTGAAGCCGAACGAACGTGACCGTCTCGCAATTCATTATCATCAATCTTATCAGGTGCGCCGTTTCTCGACGTTCAAGCCACCTGTATTGATGCAATCGGCGAACAGCGATACGCCGATGGTTCATCTTTTCGACGAACCGCAGTTCAATACGCAGGACGGCTATATCGGTTTCATGCTTGAATTTTTCCGCAAGTTGCGTGCGGAAGGACGTCTGGTTTTTATGTCCGTCCATCCGACGACGGTTTATCACTTCGAAATCCTGAAAGAAATCGCCGAGGAATTCCTGATGGTCGGCGGCGGATCGGTGACACGTGCGGCTGACTATGAAAGCCTGATCGAAAATCCGTCGGTTCGAACTTATCTCGGTGGCGATATGGTCGCGAAAGCGGAGACATTGTTGTGAGTTATGCGATGGGCGAACGCCCATGAATGTTTCGACATCACAAAGTCGCGTGGCTCTTGTCACCGGCGCGGCTGGTACGATGGGAGCCGCGACCGCAATCCGTCTCGTAGCCGATGGTCATCGCGTTGCGCTGGTTGACATCGCTGCCGATAAACTCGCCGTGCTAGCGGAGAAAATAGGTAAAGCCGCCGTTGCTGTGTCCGCCGATCTTTCGAGCGCGGATGGAGCTGCGCATGCCGTGGCCGCAGCGGAGAAGACTTTCGGCCCCGTCGATATTCTGATCAACAATGCCGGCATTCTGTCGAACAACAAGATTTCTGAAACCACGCCGGACGAATGGCATCGCGTACTCGGCATTAATCTCGACGGTGCGTTTCATCTCAGCCGCGCGGTGTTGCCAGGCATGAAGTCGCGGCGCTTCGGCCGCATCGTCAATACATGTTCCTATGCGATGAAATCGGGGGGTCTCACTGCTGGGACGGCCTACACCGTTTCCAAAGGCGCGCTTCAGGCTTTGACGTTTTCACTCGCGCGCGAATTTGCTGCGTTTGGAGTCACGGTGAACGGAATCGCGCCTGCTTATGTTAAAACGCCGATGGTGTCGGAAGCGTTGACGCAGGCGCAGCGCGATGCGTTGATCGCTCAGATTCCGGTCGGTCGATTTTGCGAGCCGGAGGAATTCGCACATTGTGTCGCGTTTTTTGTGTCTCCGCTCGCGGGATTTATCACCGGCGAAATTCTCGATCTCAACGGGGGGCTGCAATTTGACTGACAGCGCCAAAGTCCCGGGCAAGATAACGCCGAAGATCGATGCGAAGACCGACCTGTCCGGCCTTTTCGATCTGTCGGGAAAAGTTGCGTTCGTTCCGGGCGGCGCTGGCGGATTGGGCGAGGCGATCGCGTGGGGAATGGCCGCGCATGGTGCGTCCATTGCTATCGGAGGGCGCGATGTCGGCAAGGCTAAGGCTTTGAGTGATGAGCTCTCAAAGGCAGGTCACAATGCGATGGCAGTCGGGATGGACGCCACAGATATTTCCACCATTGAGCGCGCGGTCGCGGACGTCGCCGACCACTTCGGACGCATCGACATTCTCGTGAATTGCGTCGGCATTCAGATCGAGCAACCATTGCTCGAAGTGACCGAGGACGCGTTCGATAAGGTTTACGAAAGCAGCTTGAAGGCTGCGATGTTCATTGCTCAGGCGGTTGCGAAGCGGCAGGTTCAGCGCGCCGAAGGCGGCCGCCAGGTTCATCTTCTTTCGGTGCGTTCGCAGCTCGGAATTCGCGCGCGGGGTTATTCGGCCTATTGCGCGACGCGAGGTGGCCTCGTGATGCTCGTCAAGCAGCATGCGATGGAGCTTGCCCCACACAACATAACAGTGAATGGCGTTGCGCCGACATTCGTTTATACGGAGATGATTCGTCACGTCATGGAAAACCCTGAGTTTCGCAAGCAACTTGAATCACGAATACCGCTCGGGCGTATCGCCGACCCGAAGGATATCGTCGGCCCCGTATTGTTTTTTACAGCTCCGGCCTCAGGCTTTGTCACGGGGCAAATCCTTTATGTAGACGGCGGAATTACCTCCAGCCAGTAAGGTACCTTTTCGCCCAATGACGCTTATGGAATTTTCCCGCTGGAAGCCCGCTAAAACATAAATCAGTGTTTTTGCATGTCGGTGGCCGAAGGCGAGGACAAGCCACTGAAGTATCCGCATATGTTTCGCGCGGCCGAAATTATGATACTCAATAAGATTGATTTGTTGCCGTATATTGATTTTGATGTGGCGCATGCCATCGCTAACGCGCGCAAAGTCAATCCGGATATCTTTGTGTTGCAGGTCTCGGCGCGTAGCGGCGAGGGTTTGGCGACCTGTTATGACTGGCTGCGCCGTGAGATCGGCAAGACCCGCGAGGCGGCTTTTGCGTAATGTTGCGTTTCGTCGGATGAAACGGGTGTATCGATGTTCGGAATTCTGGGGCTTGGCTTCCTGCTTGGTATGCAGCACGCACTGGAGGCCGATCACATCGCGGCCGTCTCCAGTATCGCGGCGCGGCGGACCGAGGTCCGCGACATCGTCAAACATGGTTTGACCTGGGGTCTCGGCCATACGCTGACACTCTTTATATTTGCCGGCGCGGCGATTGTGCTGGGTCACGCGATCCCTGAATATATGACGCGCCCGCTTGAGACCGCCGTAGGAGTCATGCTGGTTGGGCTCGGTGCCCATGTGTTGTGGCGTCTGTGGCGCGACCGCGTCCATTTCCATCGGCATGGTCATGGCGACGGGACCACGCACATTCACGTTCATAGCCACGCCAATGAAGCAGCCCCACATCGGCGAGATAGCCATTCACATCGCCACGGCTTTCGCTGGCGGACGCTGCTGGTTGGCCTGATGCACGGCATGGCCGGCTCCGCGGCGCTGCTGGTGCTCGCAGTTTCGCAAGTCGCCAACCCGGTCTATGGGATTTTCTACGTGATGTTATTCGGGATCGGCTCGATGATCGGAATGGGCGCACTGTCCATCGTTATCGCAGCCCCGCTTGTTGCGTCCGCCCATTTCCTGACGTTGGCCAATCGGAGCCTGCAAGTTCTGGTTGGTGTCGTGACGATCGGAATTGGCGCCGCGACGATCTTCACGACTGCGACTTCCTAGAGCCATTCATTTGCATGCCTGAGGAGTTGCTACAAATCCCTGTCTTGAATATCCAGTGGAGTGCGCCTGTGCGTATCAAAAGCAAGATTTGAGCCTTTAAGAAAACAGCGAGCACATCGCGCTGCAAATTTCCCCTGCTTCTCTGGCAAAAACTTTCTGTTATTGCGGCTTTCTTCCTTGATAATTCGACCGGAGAATTGCGTTAAAAGTCGCTGTGGCATAGCGGTTTCTCGCCAAAAGTCTCTACTCACAGGTCTGAAATTAGGAAATTCCCTGTTAGCAGGGAAAGCAGTCGGAAGACGGGTTCGAATTCCACTGCAGCGCCAGCCAGCCAGTGTGAGGATGGAAGATCACTCCGGTCTAGAAGCGAGATAGCCTGCAGGTTGCGGGCTTCTTTGATTTCGGAAAGTCTCCGGATATAGGCCAGTCAGGATTTGGGCGGTTTTTTCCGCGAAAGTCTCTCGGCCGCGAGAAAATGACTCCCGTTTTCAAAAGCGTGAATAGATCTCCGAATTGAGCGGCATGGATCGTTGTTCGCATAAAATGCAGTATGGAACGACATTGAAATTTCATATTCCGCGCACGTTGTCACGTATTCTTGTGCCGATGATGAGTTTCCCATAGCTCCGCGCAATGGTTAAGTTCAGTGCAGCGACAATCGCTCGTTCGTATAGGAGCCTCTCATGTCACATTTTCTTCGCATAGCGTTCGCGGCGTTGTTTCTTATTGGGACTCTTCAACCCTATCCGCTTCATGCACAGGATTATAAAAAGATAGTGGCGGCTCCGGACCGGGCTGCGGCCGATAAAGACGAAGAGGACGATAAGCGTCAGCCTGTGAAACTGTTGGAATTCATCGCGCCACGAAGCGGATGGAAGGTGCTCGATATGGCGGCCGGCGCCGGCTACAGCTCTGAACTTCTCGCACGGGCTGTCGCGCCCTCTGGGCGGGTGTTTGCCCAACACAACAAGCCGTCCTTTATGTTTATGCAGCGCATGAAGTCTCCCGTCATGTCGAATGTCACCGATGTCGTTGCACGGGCGGACCAGCTCCAAAGTTCAGAACTTCACGGTCTTGATCTGGTGACGTTTTTATTTGGCTATCATGACACAACTTATGGTGGCTTCGATCGAACGAAAATGAACAAACAGTTGTTCGATTCACTCAAGCCCGGCGGGACACTCGTTATCGCCGATCATTCCGCGAGGCCCGAAGACGGCGCGCAGGTCGGCAGTACCCTTCATCGGATCGCGCAAGATACGGTAAAAAAGGAAATAGAAGGTGCCGGATTCATCTTCGTGGAAGAGGGGGACTTCTTGCGGCACCCTGAAGACAACCGCACTGAGGAGATTTTCAAGAACCCGGCGACGGTTGACAATTTTATTTTGAAATTCAAAAGGCCTTAGGTTCGGAGATAAAGTCACTGCGAAGGGGACAACACGCGTCTTGCAGACGGCCATTCAATTTCGAAGAAAAATTTACGGCAGGCCGTGGAAAACCAGTTACGCGCTCGCTGAGCATGACTGTCGCCGCCATTTAGGGAAGTCACGATTTGCGCCAGTTAGAGATGTCACTCGATTGGGTGCAGGATAGCCGCCTTTCTGTTGTTAGAGGTTGGAATCTGCTGATCGAGAGGGCGGCGCGTGAAGCTTTCAAATTGCGCAACGCGTCCGCCCGGACAGTCATCGGATCTAGCCGACCTTGAACATGTGGTTCTTCTGACCACGCCGACGCGGCGCCTTGGCCGAGCGGGACATGTCGAACTCCTTCTGTTGTTCGGCAATGTAGGCCAGGATCGGACCAAGGCGTTTGTTCTCGACAATCGTCGCCTGGTTGACCTGCGGCCGTTTGTCGAAAGTACGGTAGGGTAGATCAATGCCGTTATGCCGGATCGCCAACCGTCCGTCGGGATAATCAATCACCGTGACCCGTTTGCGTGCCAGCGACCGTGCGATCCCGGTTGGCTCCAGCATAAACAGTACCTGGTCGTACTGCAGCGTTAGGTTCACAGAAACCGATCGCTCTTCCTTCCAGGCAAAGACATCGTTGAGGTCGTCATGCCCTGCAACAGGTCGATGATATCTCGATCGTTAGGCGGCGCTCGGTATCGTCTTTGGTTCTGGCATCGGGATCGCTTACGCGTCGCGATCTTCAATTCGAAGTGCGTGACGAACGTCGGCTATGGGATCTGGAAAAGGTGTTCGATAATTCCGCGCCGATTGCTCCCAATGGGGTGACGGATTGTCGCGATGCAGCAAAAGGCGGCATCTGGCTCGCGGCCCCCCCCCCGTTTAAGCGTGGATGATATGAAATAAAATTCATATTTTCCTGAACATTACTGGGATTTTCAGATACCATGAATTATTTTGCAAATCCAATGCCGAAGGTAGAGTTTCCTAATGACATTTTACAACCAACAACTGGCTATCAAAAGCCGATCGGTTCAACCGATCGCAATCTCCGAAGCAGCGAGCGATACCGCGCTGCCCGGCTATCCGTTCTTCGCGCCTTATGTAAATTCGCTTGCGCGATTGGGGTACGGCATCATTTGACGCTTTGTAGCTGAGGAGGGGTTTTCGCGCGCGGCGCGACATTGTTTGAAAGCGTGTGACGTGAAATTACGACAGCGAAGTCTCGTCTAACTGGTTTCGCTTACGAATTAAAAAGACAATCACTGGCAGACAACGCTCTGCGTAAAACAAGGAGGGAACGAACATGAAAACGAAAATTTGGATGGCGAGCGCTGCAATGCTCGCACTCGCTAGCCCCGCTTTCGCGGGTGATACAATCAAGATTGGTTTTGTCAGCACCTTTAGCGGACCCGCCGCAGCAATCGGTAACGACATGCGCAATTCATTCGAATTGGCGCTCGACCATCTTGGACGCAAGATGGGCGGCAAGCCGGTCGAAGTGATTTATGAAGACGACACTTTCAAGCCAGACGTCGGTAAGCAGAAGACCGAGAAGTTGATCGAGTCCGATAAGGTCGATTTCCTTGCCGGCTACATTTGGTCGAACGTGCTGCTCGCGTCTCTGAAGCCAGTCGTGGATTCGAAGACCATGCTCGTCATCGCAAACGCAGGCCCATCGCAAGTTGCCGGAGAATTGTGCTCGCCTTATGTGTTCTCGACGTCCTGGCAGAATGACCAGACGCCGGCCGCCGTGGGCGAATACATGAACCAGAAGAATGTGAAATCGGTATTCCTGATTGGCCCTAACTACGCTGCAGGCAAGGACATGCTCGCTGGTCTCAAAAGCACCTTCAAGGGTGAAATCAAGGGCGAAGAGTATACTGTTTGGCCAACCCAACTCGACTTCTCCGCCGAACTTTCCAAAGCGCGTGCGTCGGGCGCTCAGTCAATCTTCGTGTTCTATCCCGGTGGCGCCGGCGTGCAATTTCTCAATCAATATGTGCAGGCTGGTCTGAAGACGCAGATGCCGCTCTACACAGCATTCACGATCGATGAATTGTCGCTGCCGTTGCAGAAGGACAACGCGCTCGGGGTTCCCGGTGCTCAAGAGTGGGTGAACGATTTGCCGAATGACGCCAACAAAAAATTTGTCGGCGACTTCCGTACAAAATTCAAGACCACGCCTTCATTCTACGGTGCACAGTCCTATGACGCCGCGATGCTGATCAACAGCGCGGTGGTTGCCGTCAAAGGCGACACAAGCAAGAAAGACGACATGAAGAAAGAGATGGAGAAAGCCAACTTCAACTCTGTTCGCGGACCCTTTAAATACGGCACCAACCATATCCCGATTCAGAATTTCTATCTGCAGGATGTGGTCAAAGGCGCTGACGGTCAGCTCGGGCTTAAGACCGTCGCCACGATCGTCAAGGACAGCAAAGATAAGTTTAGCGACAAATGCCCGATGAAGTGATCGCGGGCACTTTTAAGATACTGCGGCAGCGCTCAGGCGCTGCCGCTCTTATATTTATATTCAAGTGCAATCGATTTCCTCGTCGTCTTTCAGGCGCGGTGTAGGCACCTATGCTCCTTATCATCGAACAACTCCTCAACGGATTGCAACTTGGCCTGCTGCTATTTCTCTTGGCGGCTGGATTGACGCTGGTGTTCGGCATCATGGACTTCGTCAATCTCGCTCACGGCTCGCTCTACATGATGGGCGCATATTTCGCGGCGACATTTGCGGCATGGACAGGTAACTTTGTCGCTGGAGCAGTTCTTGCCCTTGGGGCAACGCTACTGCTCGGAATTGCGCTGGAGTTCGTCGCGTTGCGACATCTTTACGGCCGCGATCATCTCGATCAGGTGTTGGGTACTTTCGGGCTGATCTTGTTTTTCAATGATGCGGTGCGCCTGATCTGGGGACCGGCGGGTCTGTCGCTGTCGCTGCCTGCATGGCTGACGGTACCGATCCAGATCATGCCGGGAGTATATTACCCAAGCTATCGGCTGGCGATCATTGCGGTGACGCTCGTCGTTGCGGCGTTTCTTTATTTTGTTGTGATGCGGACGAGGGTTGGCATGCTCATTCGCGCTGGAGCGTCCAACCGTGAAATGATCGGCGCGCTCGGAATAAACATCAGTTTGCTTTTTACACTGGTGTTCGGCCTCGGCGCCGCTCTCGCTGGTCTTGCAGGGTTGATGCAGGCTCCGATCCTCAC
>JBBRGE010000016.1:0-14238 GCA_038241045.1 Hyphomicrobiales bacterium
ATGATGACAAAAACGGCACCTTCCAGCAGATTTTTTGCTACCGTGTAAATCGTTGCATCGACCAACTGCGTTCGATTAAGGACAGTTTTTGCTACGATGCCGGGCGGCAGAGTTGCATTGATCTGTTCGATTTTCGCGGCAGCGGCAGCAGAGACAGTCCGGCTGATGCCGCCGACCAGCATAAGAGCTGTGCCAAGCACAACCTCACCGCCGTTCATACTTGCACTCCCGGTGCGTAATTCACGACCGATCGTCACGTCGGCCAAATCTCTAACTCGCAGCGGGGTGCCGCCTCGCGTTGAGACTACGATCTCGCTAATTTCTGAAAGCTTCTCGATGCGGCCGCCGGCGCGAACGACATAACCTTCGCCGTTTCGTTCAATGTAGCTCGCGCCGCGACTGGCGTTGCCTGCCTGAACGGCCTTGACGATGTCGTCGAACGACAAGCCATATGCCGCTAGCTTTATCGCGTCTGGAGCGATCTGATATTGCTTTACATATCCGCCGATTGCATCGGCTCCTGCTATCCCAGGCACGGCTCGCATTTGCGGACGAATGATCCAGTCTTGAACCGTGCGGAGATATACCGCGCGCTCGAAGTCGTTCTGGAGGAACTCACCTTCCGGCGTCAGATAACTCCCGTCGCTTTGCCAGCCCGGCTTTCCGTTCGGTTGGGTCGGGGCTATTTGAGGAGGTTCGTATTCGACAGCCCACCAATACACTTCGCCGAGCCCGGTCGAGATCGGGCCAAGTTTGACCTCTGCGCCCGGCGGAAGAGATTGCCGAATTTCCTGCAGCCGCTCATTCACTTGCTGGCGGGCGAAATAGATATTGGTTTTGTCGTTGAAGACGGCAGTGACCTGAGCAAAACCATTGCGTGAAAACGATCGGGTATACTCGAGAGTGGGCGTTCCTGCGAGAATGGTTTCAATCTGAAACGTGATCTGCTTTTCCATCTCCACAGGTGTGAGCGAGGGCGCAAACGCATTGATCTGAACCTGATTATTGGTGACGTCGGGAACCGCGTCGATGGGAAGCTTGTGGAGCGACCATACTCCAAGCGCGCAGCCGACCGTCGTCAGCAGAAGAACCAGCCAGCGGTTCCGAATCGAGACGGCAAGAACGTTGGCGATCATCACTCATCCGCCCTTGTTTTTCCGAGATCGGATTTGAGGACGAATGTGTTTGTGATGGCGATGATCTCTCCCGCACGTAGACCGGATACGATTTCGACGGCCGTTTCGATCTCGGCTCCAGTTTGCACCCGCCTCGCTCGAAAGCCTTCAGGCGTCCGTATGAACGCCACGGCGTTTCCATCGATTGTTTGCAGCGCACTTTTGGGGACCAGAACATCCACGCGGCGCTGCTCGACGGGAAGATTCGCACTTACAAATGACCCCGGTCGCCAGCGTTGGTCGACATTGTCGAGCTCGACAATGGCTTTCACTGTGCGCGTATCCCTCGTCGTCATCGGACTAATGAAAATGAGTTTACCTTCGCCGTTGACTTGCGCTGAGCCTTCGCCGATTGCAACCATGTCGCCTTCGCGGATAAGCCCAAGGTCGGCGGGCGATGCCATGAGTTCAGCCCATACTGAGGTTAGATCTGCGATGACGTAGATTTCTTTCTCCTGCTGGTCACCCCCGACCGGCGCACCCAAATCGACTTTTCGTTCAATGACTCGGCCCCCGATTGGCGAGCGCAGTGCATAGCGCCGAAGATTTGAGACGGGCTGATGGGAGAGATCCGCAATCAGTGCATCGTCCACGTCGAGCGCGGAAAGTTTTTGGCGTGCAAGATCGTGACGAAGTTTCGATACAGCAAAAGCGTTCTCGGCCCGCAAAAACTGCTGCTCCGGAGAAATCTTTTTCTCCCATAGGGTGCGCTCGCGCTCAAACAGGCTGGTTTGCAGTTCCAGGTTGGTCCCCGCTGTCAGGAATTCACTTTTGGCGTCGGCGACTTCGCGGCTCTCCAGAAAGGCAACAATCTCGCCTTTCTCGACCTTGTCGCCTAAACGCTTGCGCAGTTCGATCACGGTGCCAATGACCTTCGCCGCAACGTGGCCGATGCGGTCGGAATCCATTGTAATGTTTCCGGGGACACGGACGGTGCGTCGAAGATTCCCCGGGCCAACCGTGGCAACTTCTATCTTCGACGCAGCAATCTGTTCTGGCGACAGCTTTATTGAGCCGTCGGAAGTAACGCTGGCGACGGGTCTGGCGTCCGATCCGGCGGGGCTGCTTGGCGACTGCGCGCACAGCACGAACAAGCAAAGGCCGACCGCCCAAAGCGGCATACGAGTTAACATTTCCATCACTCCTGCAATGCTGACGACATCCAGCGCGATCAATGCGTGACTGCGTCGATACTCGACGCGGCACGAAAAGCCGATGCGAATTCTGGCGGCGGCGCGGATGAGCGCCGACCAAATTCAGATGCAGATAGTTCGGGGAGGACGTTCGGGGGTCTGTTGCTTTCGCCCCTCCAACAGGAGGCAGGGCGGCAGTACAAAACTGAATGCAACTTGACGATGAACTGTTTCAGGGCTGGCCAGTGCAGGCAAAGCTATGAAGCCGACGCCGGCGACATGAAGATGGGGAATAAAATCGTCGCTATCATGATCGGCAACGCCGCACGTCTGGCCGCTCACGACACAATATACGAGAGGCTTGGAAGATTTTGCTTGGGCAATTTCCACTTCGTGGTGAAGGCTCTCATGCGCGGATAAAATCACGTTGCCGCAAAGCACTAAAGTCAGTGCGATGCAGAAAATGGCCAATGCGCGCGACCGAAGGCAAGGCTGCCTTTGCCTCATGATGAGAACTCTCCCACGCTCCTTATACCCGGTCTGGTCGGGGCGGACAACCGCGCGACTCAATGGGATGGGTTAACGCGCGGGATTTGGCCACTGCTGGTGAAGATCATCGATAACAAAAGCGTGTGCGTGGCGCTTAGCGTTCAAACCGCTCTTTCTTAAGTGAGGATCGTGCGCTGCAAGATTGGCATGTTCATGAAGGATAATTTCAGGATCCAAAATCGGCCAAAACCTTGTTGCTGCGATAACGCCTGCAAGTGTGATCATAGCCAGCGCAAATGCCGTAATGGACATGCCGACGACAGAGCCTAGCCACCCTGCTATCGGGTAGGTCAAAAGCCAACACGCGTGCGACAAGGCAAACTGCGCAGCGAAAAGAGCAGGACGGTCGGTTGGTCGCGCCGACCGTCGCAAGAGGCGCCCGGTCGGCGTCTGAATTGCGGAATAGCCGATCCCCAACAGCGTCCACGCCGCGAGCAAAGAAAGCCATATGTATCGAGCGTCTGAGACTGCAAGTGCGAAAGTGAACATCAACAGCAAAGCCGTGAGCGCCCCGCCAGCCGAAATCATAACGCGACGATCCGAAAGGTGATCCAGGAGGCGGGGCAACGAAAGTGCGGCCACCATCGAACCGGTACCAAAGCAAGCCAGCGCCAAGGCCACATCGCCATCAGTTCGACCGAGCAGGCCGCGAACCAGAACAACGGAGTTGACGATAATCATCGCGCCCACGGCGGCGACCGAAAGATTTAATGCCAGCAATCCCCGCAGGCGGGGTGTGGCTAAGTAAATCCGCATGCCTCGTGTCGTTTTGCTGTAAAAACTCTGATTAGTTTTTGTCGGTGTGGCTGATGGCAGCCGAACGGAAACAACAAGAAGCGCGGAAGCAAGAAAACCGATCACTGTTCCGGCAAACAAGTTGTTGAAGGTAATGACGGTCAATAGTGCTGCAGCAAGCGCTGGGCTGAGAAGGTTCTCAAGATCGTAGGCAAGTCGCGACAGCGACAAGGCGCGTGTGTAGTCACGCTCATCGGGAAGGATATCGGGAATCGTCGCTTGAAACGTTGGGGTAAATGCCGCGGCCGCGGACTGCAAGAGAAAGATCAGCAGGTAAATTTGCCAGACCTGATCTACGAAGGGCAACGCAATCGCAACCGAAGCCCGAACCAAATCCATTGCGACGAGAAATGAGCGGCGTGGAAAACGGCCAGCAATTCCTGCCGCAATGGGGGCGAACCCGACATAGGCGATCATTTTGATGGCGAGAGCAGTGCCAAGAACCGAGCCAGCTTTTTCTCCAGCGAGCTTATAAGCAAGCAGGCCCAGCGCGATTGTCATCAGGCCGGTGCCAATAAGGGCGACGACCTGCGCGGCGAATAGATGACGATAGGTGCGGTTGGCAAGGACAGATATCACTATCGCAAAATTCCTTAAGATTGCTTTTAGCTATCAAATCGAGCGGCCCGCTCAAAAGGATCAACCCTGCGCGCAGCAGCCTGAGTTGTTAGAGGTTGGCGTTTAAAGCTTGGCCGTGGCGAAAACTACTGTGCCATTTCCTCCGCAAGTTCTTTCTGTTGAGCCAATCCTGCTGCAAGCATCGCAACTATGAGATTTTCCAATGCGACGACGCTAACATGCAGAGTTCCAAGCTCGGCTTCTGTCATCGACGCCGGTGATGCCAAGGCGTTTTGCGACCGTAATTGCCGTCTTGCGGTCGTCGCCGGTTTGCACAATGACTTTGATGCCTTCGGCAGCTAGCTCGTTCCTACGCGCGCCATTATCATCATAAACAATGCCATCAGAATCCACCGGTCGCTCAATTAATGATGCGCCAACCTCACGTCCGGTTCGGCGAACCGGAATCATCTCGTCACGCCTGATTCTCGGTGGCTTCCATCGCCACTACGTCCAAGTTTAGATTTGGTACGCAGCTGAAGGGTTGCAACGATAGTGAGTTAACTATCTGATCCTTTTACTATTTTTGTTAGACTTATAGGTTCGCTGGCGAATTCGTGAAGCGATGTTGCTTTCCAAGCCGCTTTTCGTATGTGATGATCACGTATGCATTTTCGCAGGCGCATAGGTCAATTTTTGGCGATTTTTGTGATCGCTGGGCTTGTTGCCGGACCGTTAGTCGCCCCCGCAGCCGCGAATTCGTTTTGCGCGACCTGCGCGATGGATATGCCAGATGCATCGGTTGGTTTGCCATGTTGCAACGAAGGGCAGGGCAACCATTGCCAAGATTGTCCTCTTATTGCCATGTGTATGTTGTCGGTCGCTCAGGCGGAACCCGCTTCAGTAGCGGGCATCGTGGTGCCGCTATCCGTGCGGGTGTCGTTTTCTTCTTTCGACGATTTGATCGCCGATAGCCTCGACGGCTCTCCTCCCGACCACCCCCCTCGACACTTGGTCTGATCGGCGTCTCAACGCCGTTTGCTGCCGCGCGGCTTGGTCGCGCGGATCGATGCACGCCGCTTTGCGGTTGACCAAGTTTCTCGAGGACTTTCAGATGAAGATATTTCATTTCTCGCAAGCCGCTCTCGCGGCATCGATCGGCATTCCAAAGGCAATGCCGTGATTTGCGCGCCGAGCGTTCTGAAGTCCACCACCATCGCGACGATTGCGATGCTGTTGTGTGCGAACGCCGGAGGAGCCGCCGAACTTTCGGCCCCCGGCGCTACAGTCGAAAGTGTCGTCACGCTCGCGCGGACGATCAATCCGACGGTTGCAGCAGTGACACTCGATTTCGATGCAGCGGTTCACAAGATCGGTGCCGCTGGCGTGCTTGCCGATCCGACTCTTGTACTAGAAGCATGGGAAGTTAACCGTATAGGTGTGGGTCAACGCCGCATCGGCATCGAACAGGAATTCAAGCTTGGAGGCAAATACGATCTGGAGCGCGACGTCGCTCGCGCAGATGCTGACGCGGCAAAATTTCAGGGACGCGCCATCGTTGTGGAACTCATCGCGCGGGTTATTGCGGCACACGGCGAGTACAATGCTGCCTTTGAAGCTGTGGGTATCTCGCAGGACATCAAACGGCGATTCGATGAAATTCTCAACCTGCTTCAGACAAGGTATGGTCCGACCTCGGTCGATCGGCAGGACGTCATCAAGGCGGAAATTGAATCCGCAACCGCCGAGGGCGATGTCGTGCGCCGGCAGGGAGAATTGAAGTCCGCTGCTGCACGCTTGAACGCACTGATCGGTCGGCCACCTCTGGCCCCGCTTGCTTTGCCGACAGGATTTAGGGTGAATAAGGCGGTCAGGCTTGCGCAGGTCCAAGCGCAAGCGCGCTCAGCCAATCCGATACTGGCGCTTGCAGGCGCACAAACAGATTCAGCAGCGCGCACTAAATCCCTTACCGATCTGAATTTTGTTCCGAATTTGACGCTTGGTGCCAAATACGTCCAGCGACCGCGCGACCTAGACACTGGCGAGGTCCTGGTTGGGATCAAGTTACCTCTACAGTACGAAGCGAAGGATGCCGAGCAGCGCGCTGCGGGCGCAAAACTCGGCGCCGCCCAGGCGCGTATTGAAGCGACCCGTCTTCGGGTCGATGGAGATATTGCAGACGCATGGTTTGGCTTCGATGCTCTTCGAAAGGTTGTCCAGATTTATGTATCGCGCCAGTTGCCGCCTTCCCGCTCGTCGGTCGAGAACGCGCGCAACGGCTTTCAAGCAGGATCGTCTGATTTAGCTACGGTCTTTGAGTCGGAGCGACGACTCCGCACGGTTCAATTGGAGTTGTTGAAGCTCAGGGTCAAACTTCAAACAAAATACGCTGAGATGGAACGACTCGCGGGAGGATCGTTATGAACCGTACAATAAGCACACGGACATTACTCATAGCGATCGCTGCGGCTGCGGCTGTTGGTTCGCTTGCCGGAAGATCGGGCTGGTTGGGTTCGTCTGCACCTTCGACCGCTATGTCGAGTGGTGTGAATGCTAGCATGGTTTCCGATGACAAATCGGACAGTTTGATGTCCAAGGGCAGCGACTCCAAGCGGATCAAATACTATCGCAATCCAATGGGGCTTCCCGATACATCTCCGATGCCGAAAAAAGACAATATGGGAATGGACTACCTTCCGGTCTACGACGGTGAAGATACTGATGACGCTTCGGTAAAATTCAGTCCCGGCAAAGTCCAGAAAACCGGTGCGCGTTCGGAAGCCGTCGAGATGCGGACATTGAGCGTCCCAGTGCGTGCGCCGGGCACTGTTCAGGAGGACGAACGTCGAAAGTCGGTTGTGGCATTGCGTTTTGAAGGATTTATCGACGCAGTGGACGACGTTACCACTGGAAAGTCCGTCAGGAAGGGCCAGCCGCTCATGAGCGTCTACGGTCCTAATCTTTCCAGTGCTGCAGCAGAATATCTGTCTGCATTCAATGCGCGCGGTGATGGTACGATACCTTCGCAGGCACTTAAGGGTGCGCGTCGTCGTCTTGACAATCTTGGCGCGCCGGAATCATTGATCGCCACGATCGAACGGACGCGTGAAGTGCCAGCGTCGATAACATGGCCTGCGCCGCAGGATGGCGAGATTGTCGAGCGCAACGCCACCAATGGTATGCGCGCCGCCCCCGGCGATGTGCTGTTCCGGATCGTCGATCATAACGTGGTCTGGGTAATGGTGGATGTCGCCGAGCGCGACCTTTCATTGATCGCGGTCGGGCAAAAGGCCAGCGTGCGGTTGCGTGCCTATCCCGATCAGGTTTTCAATGGCGAAGTGACCCTCATTTACCCTCATTTGATGGCGGAAACGCGAAGCGCGCGGCTGCGGATCGAATTACCAAATCCGGACGATGTATTGCGCCCAGACATGTACGCCGATGTAGAAATCGCGACGGGGAAGGCAGAGCCCGTCCTGACTGTCTCAAACAGTGCGGTGATCGACACAGGTTCAAAGCAAATTGTATTGCTTGACAAAGGCGAAGGACGTTTTGAGCCGCGCGAAGTCAAAGTTGGACTACGCGGTGACGGCCGCGTCGAGATCAAGGAGGGTCTTTCCGAAGATGACAAAGTGGTTGTCTCGGCCAACTTCCTGATCGACGCAGAAAGCAACCTCAAGGCTGCGCTGAATAATTTGAACAGCGGGGAAAAATCGCAATGATCGCGAGATTAATAGATTGGTCCGCCCGCAATCTGATGCTGATCTTTATTGCGACGGCATTTGCTGTCGCATCCGGCGTTTACGCTGTGCAGCATTCAGCGCTCGATGCCATCCCTGATCTCTCCGACACTCAAGTCATCGTCTATACGGAATATAAAGGCCAAGCGCCTCAGGTGATCGAGGATCAGGTGACCTATCCGCTGACGACGGCGATGCTGACCGTGCCGAAATCGAAGGTCGTGCGGGGTTTCTCGTTTTTCGGGGTGTCGTTCGTTTACATCATCTTTGAGGACGGCACGGACATCTATTGGGCGCGTTCACGCGTCCTGGAGTATCTCAATGCCGCCGCCCGCAAATTGCCTGCGGGCGTAACGCCGACGCTAGGTCCCGACGCCACTGGAGTGGGTTGGGTTTACCAATATGCGCTGCAGTCCAAGGATAAATCGCTGGCCGATTTGCGGTCTATACAGGATTGGACCGTTCGTTACGGTATTTCAAAGGCGGAAGGTGTGGCCGAAGTTGCCAGCGTCGGCGGCTTCGTCAAGCAATACAACATCGTCGTCGATCCGAACCGTTTAAGATCGTTCAATATTCCACTTTCAAAAGTCCGCGACGCGGTACGTGGAAGCAACATGGATGTTGGCGGACGAACCGTTGAGTTGTCAGAATTTGAATTTGTGGTGCGCGGTCGTGGTTACGTCAAAAGCGTTGGCGATCTCTCAAGCATCGTGCTGAAAGTCGATAAGGGAACACCGGTTCTCCTGAAAGACGTGGCACGTATCGAGCTGGGACCCGACGAGCGGCGGGGTATTACCGAACTCAACGGAGAGGGCGAGGTTGCCAGCGGCATCGCGCTGCAACGTTTCGGACAGAATGCACTCGACGTTATCGACAATGTCAAAGCGCGCCTCGCCGATATGGCGTCAGCCCTGCCCAAGGGTGTGGAAATCATACCGGTCTATGACCGTTCAAATCTCATTCACAGTGCAATAGAGACGCTCAAGCGGACGCTTGCTGAAGAAAGCATCGTTGTTGCGCTGGTCTGTATTGTGTTTCTGTTGCATGTACGCAGCGCGCTAGTCGCCATTGTGATGTTGCCCGTCGGTATCTTGATGGCATTTGGTGCCATGAAAATGCTCGGGATTGGTTCTAACATCATGAGTCTTGGCGGAATCGCCATCGCCATTGGGGCCATGATCGATGGTGCCATTGTCATGATCGAGAACGCGCACAAGCATCTGGAACGAGCATCGCCAGATAAGCCGCGCATAGAAGTATTGATCGAAGCCGCAAGCGAAGTTGGTCCTGCGCTTTTCTTCAGCCTGCTGATCATCACAGTATCGTTCTTGCCGATCTTCACTATGGAATCTCAGGAAGGGCGTCTTTTTAGCCCTTTGGCGTTCACCAAAACATTTTCGATGGCTGCTGCAGCGATCCTTTCAATTACTTTGGTGCCTGCTCTCATGGTGCTCTTTGTGCGCGGACGGATTGTCCCTGAACACAAGAATCCCATCAATCGGTTTCTGATTTGGGTTTACCGGCCGCTGATTCAGCGGGTGCTGAAAGCGAGAGCGTTGACGATCGCATTGGCTGTGGTGGTGCTCGTCATCTCGATCTGGCCAGCGCGGCAACTCGGAACAGAATTCATGCCGAGCCTCAACGAGGGTACGCTGATGTATATGCCAACGACCTTGCCGGGGTTGTCGGTGACGAAGGCCGCGGAAATTCTGCAAACCCAGAACCAGATTATCAAAACCTTTCCGCAAGTTGACTCGGTTTACGGAAAAGCAGGACGCGCTGAGACTGCGACCGATCCCGCACCAACAGAAATGATTGAGACGATCATCAACCTTAAACCCAAGAATGAATGGCCTGCAGGCCAAAACGTCGATGGGCTGATCGCCGATTTGGACAAAGCGTTGCAGTTTCCGGGGGTGTCCAACGCCTGGACTATGCCGATCAAGGCTCGGACCGACATGCTCGCGACCGGAATTCGCACGCCGATCGGCATCAAGGTTCTCGGCACTGATCTCGTCGAAATGGAAAAGCTGGCTCGCCAGATCGAAACCGTCGTGAAGGCGGTTCCGGGGACAACGAGCGCTTACGCCGAACGCGTGATCGGTGGATATTATCTCGATGTCGTTCCTAATCGTGAGGCTCTTGCACGCTACGGCCTCATGGTCAGCGATGTGCAGGATACGGTGGCATCTGCCCTAGGCGGCGAGACGATCACCACCACAGTCGAAGGTCGCGAGCGTTACGGTGTCAATCTGCGCTACCCGCGCGATCTGCGAAGCGATCCCCAGTCGATTGCCCGTGACGTGCTGGTGGCTATGCCTAGCGGCGGCACAGTCCCGCTTGGCGAAGTCTCAGAGATCAAACTTGCTCGAGGTCCGACCTCGATCCGCACCGAGAATGGCCAACTTGCGGTCTACATTTTCGTGGATATCCGTGATCGCGATCTTGGAGGGTATGTGTCGGACGCCAAAGCGGCTGTGGCGGCCAGCATTCAGTTTCCGCCCGGTAACTATGTCGTTTGGAGTGGTCAGTTCGAATATCTCGAGCGCGCCACTGCGAGATTGAAGATCGTGGTGCCTGTGACGCTGCTCATCATCTTTTTGCTGCTTTATCTAAATTTCCGGCGTTTGACCGAAACACTGATTGTGATGCTGTCGTTGCCGTTCGCCCTTGTCGGCGGTCTGTGGCTGATGTGGTCATTAGGGTTCAATTTCTCTGTTGCAGTGGCGGTGGGTTTTATTGCGTTGGCGGGTGTTGCGGCCGAGACTGGCGTCATCATGCTGATCTATCTCGACCATGCCATGAAGGAAATTCAAGCGAAGCGCCTTAGTGAAGGCCGAGTGCTCACGCGGGGCGACCTCAATGAAGCGATCATGCTGGGCGCGGTTGAGCGCGTGCGTCCTAAAATAATGACGGTGGTCGCCATCATGGCTGGTCTCATTCCGATCCTGTGGAGCACCGGCACCGGTTCTGAAGTCATGCAGCGTATAGCTGTGCCGATGATTGGCGGCATGATCTCTTCGACCATCCTGACACTGGTCGTGATCCCGGCGGTGTAGTCGCTGATTAAGGGATTTCGCTTGCCCCGCGCGCTGGATGTCGAAATTGAAACCCGACAGCGCGCAACTGAGGGAGGTTCTTTAAAAATAGATCGATCATTGGCAGCGGAATAAATTGGAACTCTTTTCCGTCCAATGCGGCTACCGGTGCTGACGACTATCTGCCGTTCCAGCAGTTGTTGCTGCGACGTTTCGACGGCAAGAGCTGGGTCGGATTTGGCGAGTTGCTGGACGACCAATAAGGTACGCTGGCGGAAGCGTCATGATCATCGGCGGTGAACGCTAGATCGATTATTCCGATATTCAAGATCGCATTGCCGGCGCGGCTACGGAACTAGAGGCGCTTGGTTTGCGGTGCGACACGCCGGTCGGAATGATGTTACGAAACGACTTCGCATTTGAGTCTCGGCAGTTGCGCCGATGCTTGGCTCGCCGGCGGTGCTCATTAATAGGCATCTGAAAGCAGAAAAAGTCTCTTATATTTTCGCTCGAAAGCGCGCGGCGCGTTGTGAAGACGTATTCACTCCTTAATCTTCTATGGACGCAGAATGATTTTTGCAGCCGGCGTTGATCCGGCATCGATGTCGGCAAAAGCACGCGCTCCTGCGGAAAGAGGCCGATCTTCGAACCATCGCAATCTTCCCAATTGCCCAGTAGCTAGTGCTGCTACCGTGTGTCGGAAATCATCGGGTGTGTAACAGTAAGATCCCGTGAATGTGATCTCTTGAAGCGTTATTTTTCGGACATCGAGACCGTCAACGCCTGGCAGCAATCCGAGATGAACGATAACGCCGCCAGGCCGTACAATGCGGCTCGCGGCCGCTCGCGAAGCCGCCGCTCCAACTGCGTCAATTACAAGATCGGCGCTGTTGTCTTCAGGTTCACTCTTGCCGTCCGGCACATAAGTCTCGATGTTTTCGGTTCGATTCAACGCCTCGCGGCGAAGCGGATTGAGTTCTCCAACGCGTATATCGCTTCCGCCAAATCGGCGGACGACGAGTGCCGCCGCCAGACCGATTGCACCGCCACCGAGAATGACGGTTCGTGCGGCGGCCAGCGGAAGATGAAGCCGTTCCATGCCAAGGCGCACGGCGTGCCAAGCGACAGCGACGGGTTCAGCGAGCGCCGCATGTTCAATCGCCATAGTGTCGGGGATCGACTCGATGTTGCGTTCCGGCACCCGAACGTATTCCGCAAATGCTCCTGGACGCGGTGGCATTGATAAAATCTCGCGGCTTGGTGACAAGTGCCAACGGCCCTCGATGGCATATGGGCAAGTGGGATCGACGACTAAGGGGTTTATTGCGACGCGCTCACCGGCGCGCGGTCCCGTCATGACTAAGCCAGCGGCTTCGTGGCCCAATATCAAAGGTGCAGGTCGTCGCGTGTCGTGGCCGTGATAGGCGTGCATGTCTGAGCCGCAGATTCCTACCGCCTCGACTTTTACAACGACTTCGGCTGTGCCGGGTATCGGATCAATCTCTTCGCGATACTCGAGCGTGTTGGCGCCGACATAGACAAGAGCGTGCATTGTTGCTTCTCCTTGCTATTTTGCGGTGAAGCCGCCGTCTACGGCGAACGATTGACCGGTGATGTAAGCCGAAGCATCCGAGGCGAGAAAAACTGTAGCTCCAGTCAAGTCGTCTAGTGTGCCGTTCCGGCCGATTGCCGTTTGAGCGGCAAGGCGATCGGCTCGTTCAGGATCGTCAAATACCGGCGCCGTCAGCGGCGTTGGAAAGAAGCCGGGTGCAATTGCGTTGCACGTGATGCCTTGGGAGGACCATTGCTCGGCAACGGCGCGGGTCAATTGCAGAACGCCGCCTTTGGCGGCTCCGTATGGCGCCGAATTCGGAAATGCTCGCCAGCTTTGCAGCGACGCGAGATTGATGATCCGGCCCCAGCCGCGCTCGGCCATCATGGGTGCGAGAGTTTGGATTAGGAAAAATGGCGCGCGCAGATGGAGCGCCATGTGGAGATCGAAAGCGTCTGCGCTAACCGCGCCGAAAGGTTGACGGAGATTGACGCCCGCAGCATTGACGAGGATATCGATCGTCAAATCGAGGTCTTCGATTGCCCTCTTGATTGCAAGGTGGGCCGTTTGCAAAGCAAGGTCGGCGACGAGTGTAACGGCAAAGATGCCCTGGTTTGAAAGATCCGTTGCCGAGATTTCAAGTTCCGGAGCGCGGCGTGCAACGAGCACCACTCTCGCGCCCGCCAGTCCGAGAGCGCGCGCCATGGCAAGCCCTATACCGCTATTGCCACCGGTCACCAGCGCAGTGCGTCCGGTGAGATCGAACAGTGGTGTAAGCTGAAATGTCATAACGCCTCGACTGGTGAATCATGTTCGACGCTCAAGCCCGCCATAAGTACCACCGATGCTCCAGCTTGATCCAGCGCGCGCCATTGCCGCGCCGATGTTGCTGATTCCAACGGTGACGAGCGCTGCGCGGCCCGCCAGATCGAACAGCGATGCAAGTTGAAAAGCCGTCACACCTGGACGGGCGACCCGAGATCGATATTTGAACCCGGCGCGTATTTGGCCATCCGAACATCGCTTGTTCGAGCGTGTGCCTCCATGCCCTCCAACCGTGAAATTCGCGCCGACACCGGCGCAATCAGCTTGCAAGCCTCGCGGTCCATTTTTTGCCAGGTGAGCGGCTTGAGAAATTTATGCACGGACAAACCAGCCGAATAACGTGCCGCGAACTTGGTGGGAAGAATGTGGTTGGGACCGGAGACCTTGTCGCCGAACGCCACGTTTGTTTCCTCGCCAAGGAACAGCGAGCCGTAATTGGTGAGACGTGTGTGCCACCAGTCGAGGTCGTCGCAATGGACTTCAAGGTGCTCGCAGGCATAGGCGTCGGAAACTGTCAGGATTTCCTCGCGCGTATCGCAAACGACGATCTCGCCGTAGTCGCGCCATGCGGCCCCCGCCGCGTCGCGGGCCGTAGGTGGCAAACGCTCGATGAGTTGAGGTATCAGGTTCGCAACTTCTTTGCCGATACGAATGGAGGTAGTCATAAGCCACGCCGGACTTTCGTGCCCGTGCTCTGTCTGTCCGACGAGGTCGGTCGCGACGATGAGCGGATCGGCACTTTCGTCGGCAATCACCGCCACCTCCGATGGACCGGCAAAAACATCGATGCCGACCTTGCCGAACAGCATCCGCTTGGCTTCTGCAACATACTTGTTGCCCGGACCTACAATGATATCGGCTTTACGTCCTGTA
>JBBRGE010000017.1:0-14117 GCA_038241045.1 Hyphomicrobiales bacterium
GACGAAAGGCACATCGCCAAAGGGTGAGCATTACTATCCGGCGTTCCCCTACACATCTTACGTGCACGCGAAGGTCGATGATGTGCGCGATCTTTTCGCCTACATCAAAACCCTGCCGCCGATATCCGGCAAGGTGCGCGACCATGAGGTGAAATTTCCGTTCAATATCCGCCGTCTGGTCGGCGGCTGGAAATTCCTGTTCTTCGACGATCGTCCGTTCATCGGCGACGCATCGAAATCGGCGGCATGGAATCGCGGATCCTATCTCGTCAACGCTCTCGGCCATTGCGCCGAATGCCACAGCCCGCGCAACCTGATCGGCGGCATCGTGACATCGCAACGCCTCGCCGGTGGCCCCGATTCGGATTTCCCCGGCGGCTGGGTGCCGAACATCACGCAGAAGGGGAGCGTCAAGGTTTGGTCGGAAAAAGACATCGCGTCGTTCCTGAGCGACGGTGTCACGCCGGACGGCGACACCGCAGGCGGCTCGATGGCGCGCGTCATCAAGAACACGTCGCAATTGAGCGATGACGATCGTGCCGCGATGGCAACGTATCTGAAATCGCTGCCGCCGATCGACGGCCCGCCGAAACCGCCCAAGAAAAAGTCGTGAGCAAAAATCGTGAGGCTTAAGTGCCGAACGCTTTGAAGGTGATGATGGTGTAGGTGTCCTGAATGCCCGGAATGACCTGCACCTTCTCGTTCACGAAATGGCCAATGTCGGTGGCGCTATCGACATAGAACTTGACCAGCAGATCGTAGTGGCCTGCGGTGGAATAAATCTCGGAGGCGATTTCAGCCTCCGCCAACGCGTTGGCGACCGGATAGGATTGCCCCATCTTGCATTTGATCTGAACGAAGAATGGCACCATCGCGTTGTCTCCCGGTCGTCATAGGCCGAACGGCTATCAAGCCAAAAATCATGCAGGGCGGCAAGTCCGCATGGGCGACCTTATATGACAGATCGTGCGAATGCGATGTTACGGACAGGCTGACGGAACAATGAGAGCACCATGAGCATGCCGATAGCGCTCACAATTGCGGGTTCGGATTCCAGCGGCGGTGCCGGCATTCAGGCCGACCTCAAGACGTTTGCGGCGCTCGGCGTTTACGGCGCGTCGGTCATTACGGCGCTGACCGCGCAGAACACGAAAGGTGTCAGCGGCATTCATGATGTGCCGGCGGATTTCGTCGCCGCACAGCTCGACGCGGTGTTCGGCGATCTGGATGTGCGAGCGGTCAAAATTGGAATGGTGTCGCGGGTAGATATCATCGAGACAATCGTTGCCAGTCTTGCGCGCTGGAAACCAAAACACATTGTCGTCGATCCCGTGATGGTCGCGACATCCGGTGACAGGTTGCTGTCGCCAGATGCAGTCGAAGCGCTGCGCAAAATGTTGTTTCCGCGGGCGAGCATCGTCACGCCAAATCTTCCCGAAGCTGCCGCGTTAATCGATACGGCTCTTGCGGTCAGCGAATCCGAGATCGAAGCACAAGGCAAGCACCTGCTGGCGTTTGGTTGTCCCGCCGTGCTCGTCAAGGGCGGACATGGCAAGGGCGCGGAGAGCGTGGATTTTTTCGTGACGAAGGATTCAACCGTTCGTCTTGCAGCACCGCGCGTCGCCACAAAAAACACCCACGGCACTGGCTGCACACTGTCGTCCGCAATCGCGGCAGGGCTCGCCAAGGGCGAGGGACTAGAGCGAGCCGTTCGCAACGCGAAGACCTATGTCACCGCTGCCATCGCCGCCGCCGACCGGCTCGACGTCGGTCATGGCCACGGGCCGGTGCATCATTTTTACAAGTTCGACTGAACGTCTCGCTCTGCCCGTGTCGTCTGACTGTCGCATGGCGTGGGTAAATTCCGGCAACTGAGTTTGATTCTCTAACTCGTTTGCCGGACGACGATATGACCCTCTCTGCCGACCTCGAAACATCCACCGTTGAGACCGCCTACGCTCGCTGGGCGCCGATCTACGATGCGGTGTGCGGGCCGGTGATGGTGAAAGGCCGCCGCGCCGCTGCGGAAGCTGCGCGCAGCATCGGCGGCAAAATTCTCGAAGTCGGCGTCGGCACGGGATTGTCCTTCGACGATTACGACTCCACCACCGAAATCACCGGCATCGACATGAGCGCGCCGATGCTCGAGAAGGCCCGCGCCAAAATGGCGAGCGGCAAATACCCTTTCGTCAAATCCGTCCAGCAGATGGACGCGCACCACATGACTTTCGCGGATGCGACTTTCGACTGCGTCGTGGCGCAGTTTGTCATCACGCTGGTTGCGAACCCTGAGCAGGTCTTGTCCGAGTGCCACCGCGTCGTAAAGCCCGGCGGGCGGATCATCCTCGTTAATCATCTGTATTCCGAAGTTGGCTTCGCGGCGGCGCTGGAGCGCTGGGCGGCGGAGAAAACCCGCGCACTCGGTCTGCGTCCGGAATTTCCCTTCGCGCGGCTTCAGGCGTGGGCGCAATCAAACGCAAGCACGAACCTGATCGAGCGGAGGAAAGTTGCGCCGTTCGGCATCTATACGCTGGTTTGTTTCGAGCGGACGTTGGAGCCCGGAATTGGGTGACGCTAGCGCGACGCATGTCTCGTCATGCGTGTTTCCTGTGAAGTGTCATCGCACTGTCATCAGAATTTGGTAATGGCTCGCGCATGGAAAGACAGGTTGTGAGCGAAAGCACTCCCGAACGCCACTTTCGCACTCTCTTCATCTCCGACGTCCATCTCGGAGCCCGCGGCTCGCAAGCCGACCGCCTTCTCGACTTCCTCCGCGTCCACGATGCCGACACGATTTATCTGGTCGGCGACATTATCGACGGCTGGGCGCTGCAGTCGAACTGGTACTGGCCGCAATCGCATAATGATTTTGTACAAAAGATTTTGCGCCGCGTCCGCAAGGGTGCGCGGGTGATTTACGTCCCCGGCAATCACGACGAATTCCTGCGCAACTATTACGGTACGCATTTCGGCGGCATCGAAGTCGTCGAGACCGCGATTCATCATGGCATCGACGGCAAGAAATATCTCGTTATTCACGGCGATATTTTCGATCTGGTAGTGCAGAACGCGCGCTGGCTCGCGCATCTCGGCGACCGTGCGTATGATTTTGCAATTCAGATGAATCGCTTCGTCAATATCTTCCGCAAACTGTTCGGCCGGCCTTACTGGTCGCTGTCGCAATGGGCCAAGCAGAAGGTCAAGAACGCGGTGAACTATATCGGCGCGTTCGAGGACACGCTGGCGGCCGAAGCAAGGCGCCACGAGGCCGACGGCGTGATCTGCGGTCACATCCATTTTCCGGTGATCCGCGATATCGGCGGCGTGCGCTACATGAATTGCGGCGACTGGGTGGAGAGCTGCACCGCGCTGGTCGAGCATCACGATGGCCAATTTGAAATCCTGACCTGGACCGATCCGCTGCGCCGCTTACAACACAGCGCGCCTCTGGCGGCCGAACCTGAAACGACGGTCGCGGCCTGATGAAAATTCTCGTCGCAACCGACGCTTGGCACCCGCAGGTCAACGGTGTGGTGCGCACACTCAACATGATGGCCGATGCCGCAAGGCTGATCGATGTCGATGTGACGTTCCTGACGCCGCAGGATTTCAAGACGATTTCGCTGCCAAGTTACGCCGACATTCAACTGGCGCTGCCGTGGCCTTCAAAAATCGCCGAGATGATCGAGCGGGCGGCGCCCGACTACATCCACATTGCGACCGAAGGCCCGATCGGGATTTTTGTGCGGCGCTATTGCGGCAAGAATAAAGTGCCGTTCACGACGAGCTTTCACACCCGATTCCCCGAATATATTTCCGCGCGCTTTCCCATTCCAGAGTCGTGGATATGGGCAGCGCTTAGATTATTCCACGGCGCGAGCGATGCCGTGATGGCGGCGACGCCGGCGCTTGCCGATGAATTGCGCGGACTCGGGTTTCGCAACGTCGTGCTGTGGTCGCGCGGCGTCGATGCTAAATTATTTCACCCGCAGGATGTCGATCTCGGTTTCAAGCGCCCGTTGTTTCTCTCGGTCGGTCGCGTTGCGGTCGAAAAAAATCTCGACGCATTTCTCGGCCTGGAATTGCCCGGCACCAAGGTTGTGATCGGCGATGGTCCGGCGCGGGCCGAGCTTGAGCGCAAATATCCCGAGGCGATCTTTCTCGGCACGATGCAGGGCGAGCAACTCGCGCAGGCTTACGCGTCCGCCGATGTGTTTGTTTTTCCGAGCAAGACCGACACCTTCGGGCTTGTATTGCTGGAAGCGCTCGCAAGCGGCGTTCCCGTTGCGGCCTATCCGGTGTCCGGGCCGTTGGATGTCATCGGCGATGCGCCGGTCGGCGTCCTCAATCACGATCTGCAATCGGCATGTCTGGCGGCACAAGATATTTCGCGCGACGCCTGTCGCGAATTTGCGCTGGAACAAAGCTGGGACGCATGCGCGCGGGTGTTTATCGAAAACGTGACGCGCGAACGGCCCCCTCAAGTCAAGCGCCGCTGGCGGCAGCGATTGGCGCGGCGGCTGCGTTTGACGCGCGGGCAGGCTCCGACCACGGCCGAGCCTGCATAGCGGTTATCCGCGTTGCGGCTTGCCGCTTCGATGCGAAGCGCGATACAAGCCGCGCATGACGCAATCTCCCCCGACTGCCGCCGATATTGACGCCGCCGCAAAGGTGCTTGCACTTTACGCGGTGCGCACGCCACTCCTCACGTCGACCGCTCTGGATGCGCTGACCGGCGCGCGGGTGTATCTCAAGCCCGAGGTTTTACAACGCACCGGCTCGTTCAAGTTTCGCGGCGCGTTCAACAAAATTTTGTCCATTTCTCACGACAAGCGCGCTGCGGGCGTGGTCGCGTTCTCATCCGGCAATCACGCGCAGGGTGTGGCTGCGGCGGCGCAAATCCTCAACATGCCGGCAGTGATCGTGATGCCCGCCGATGCGCCGGCCTTGAAGATCGCGCGCACCAAGGGTTATGGCGCCGAGGTCGTGCTGTATGATCGCTACACCGAGGATCGCGAGAAAATCTCGCGCGATATTTGCGATAAACGAAGCGCCACTTTGGTGCCGCCGTTCGACGATCCGAAGATCATTGCGGGGCAGGGCACGGTTGGTCGCGAGATCGCCGAGGATTTGATCGCGCTTGGCGTTACGCCGGATATTATTTCCGCGCCTGCGTCGGGCGGCGGTTTGATGGCGGGGATCGCGCTTGCGACGCGCGCGAAATTTCCCAACGTTACGCTGATGACGGCGGAGCCTGACGGTTTCGACGATCACGCGCGCTCGTTCGCTGCGGGAAAACGCGAGGCGCATTCGCATAAGGGTAAGACCATCTGCGACGCGCTGATGGCGACGATCCCTGGCGAAATCACATTTGCGGTGAATCAAAAACTCGTCGCCCGCGGTGTGACGGCGACGGATGCCGAAGTCGGAAAAGCCGTTGCGTTCGCGTTTCGTGAGTTCAAGCTCGTGGTGGAGCCGGGCGGGGCCGTCCCCTTGGCTGCGCTGATGCAAGGTCGCATGGGCGCGCCAGAAAATCTTAAAGGCAAGACGGTCGTGGTCGTGTTGTCGGGCGGCAATGTGGATGCAGATTTGTTCGCGCAATTGATCGAACAAAATCCGTAAGACGAGTCTAGCTGAAGAACGCGATCTTCTCCGCCGCACTCATGCGCCGGATCGGTGCCAGCGGGTCGCTCTTGGGCGACACAGGCTTGGGCACAATGCCGCTCACGAGAAGACTAGCGCCGAGGCTGCCGCCGATATTTGCAACAAGTGCTGTCTCGTCGATGGCGTGCGCAGCGGAATTCGCGACAGGAGCGGGCGTCACGCTTTGCTGCTGTTCAAGGCGAACGACGGTCGCCTCGATCTTGGTCGCAGGCTTGGCAGTTTCAACGTTGTCCGTTGCGGCCTTAACCGCTTCCGCATGCGCAGGCACGATTTTCGGTTTTTCAAACGGCGTCTTGGCTGGCGTCGCGACGACCGATGCAGGCCTCTCAATACTTTTGGCAAGATCGGCCATTTTGTCCGCAGCGCGATCGAATGCGCCGAGCACGCCGTCGCGCAGATCGCGCGTCGAGAGTTCACCGCACGCAGCGTCGATGGCGTTGACCTGCGCATCGAGCAATCCGCAAATGCGATTGTCAGCGCCGGATTCGCGCAGGCCCCACGCGATCTCGCGGATCACGCGCGCGGATTTGCGCGCCTGCGCCAGTGCGTCGTCCATGGCGGGATTTGCGAATGCAGCCTCAGCGTTGGCCCGCGCCGCCGCCAAAATCGCCGTCACGGCCGGTAATACATCCGGAGCGTCACCAAACGGCGCCGGCTGCTTTTGCGTCGCCAGCGTGCGTTCGATGCGCGCGACGGCGTCCAGCACCATCGCGGTATCGGCATTGCGGTTGCGGCGGGCAAATTCGGCGAGAAACCAGCGGCCACGTGCAGTCTCCATGAAGGCTTCGCTGATGGCGTCGTAATCCGCCTGCGTGGACAGGCTGGCGCTGGCGGAGATCGGCGACAGGGCGAAGGCTTGTTCGGCCATAAGTTTCTAAACCAGATGAACTTCTAAACCAGATTCTTCGCCGCAGATGATACGCTCGCTATACTCGGCAGCAACGTTCCGCGAATCGCAACAGCATTGATCTCCACCGAATCACAAAAAGACCAGTCACGGCAATCCGTTGCGCGGCGTTTTGCGCTGGGGACAAGTCTTTTCTATGCCTCCGCGCTCGGGTTGCTCGGAACTTATTTGCCGTTTTTCTCGGTGTGGCTGAAGAATATCGGCATCGACGCGCAATGGATCGGCATCATCACGGCGATGCCGTCATTGTCGCGATTCACGGTGCTGCCGTTCGTCACTTCTTTCGCCGAAAAACACAACATCCTCCGCAGCACGATGATCGCGGTGGCGTTTCTGACAGCGTTCGGTTTTGCGGTCGTGGGATTGCTGCGCGAACCGATCCCGATTCTGATTGCGTTTGCGCTGCTGGCCTGCGTGTGGACGCCGCTGTCGCCGCTGACCGATGGCTACGCACTGAAAGGCGTCGCTTACTATGGCTTGAATTACGGTCCGATGCGGCTATGGGGATCGGCCGCGTTTATTGTCGGCGCACTGGTGTGCGGCGCGCTGCTCGATGTGCTTCACTCAGATCATCTGATCTGGATCATCGTCGCGGTCGCGGCAATCAGCGCGTTCGTCAGCCTGGGTCTGGCGCCGCTCGATGCGCCGCCGATCACCGCAGAACAGCCGCGCGCCAGCGGCTTGTTGAGACAGCCTTTGTTCTGGGCCATCGTCGGCGCGCACTCGCTCATTCAAGGCAGTCACGGCGCGTATTACGGCTTTGCTTCGATAACATGGCAAGACGCGGGCTTCGGCGGTTTGTCGATCGCGCTGTTGTGGTCGGTCGGGGTGGTGGCGGAGATTTTGATTTTCGCAATCTCGCCACGCTTTACGCTGTCGCCGGCAATCCTCGTCATCATCGGCGCGGCCAGTGCAGTGCTCCGCTGGATTCTCACCGCGATGGAGCCGCGCATCGAAATCCTGACGCTGGTGCAGTTGATGCACGGCCTGACCTTCGGCATCACCCAAGTGGGAATCGTGGCGCTCTTGGTGCGAAGCGTGCCGCATCATTTGCTGGCCAGCGCGCAAGGCTATCTCGTCGCGCTCGGCGGCATCGTTAGCGCGATCACCGTCGTGGCATCGGGATTGATTTATGCGCGCTGGGGCAGTGGGGTGTATTTTGTGATGGCCGTGATGGCGGCGGCAGGCGGAGTTGTGATGGTGGTGTGGCGGACGAGGCTGGATAGCGCTTGTGTCACGGGGACTGATCCATCTTGATCTGTCATCACCGGGCTTGTCCCGGTGATCTCGATGAATTGGGCATTGTGCGTCGTCAATCGGGATGCCCGGCACAAGGCCGGGCATGACAATTTTAGAATCTTCATCCCCACAAGCTCGCATCCGGCGGATAGACCGTGCTGCCGTCATAGCGCAATCCCTGCTCGCGATCCTTCGCCAGCAATAACGGCCCGTCGAGATCGATCACCCGCGCGCCTTGCGCAATCATCATGGCGGGCGCCATTGCGAGCGACGTCGCCACCATGCAGCCAACCATGATGTCGAATCCCTGCGCGCGCGCCTCGGCCGTCATTGCCAACGCTTCGGTGAGGCCGCCTGTTTTATCGAGCTTCATGTTGATGGCGTCATAGCGCTCACGCAAACCAGCGAGCGAGGCGCGATCATGCACGCTCTCGTCGGCGCACACTTTCACCGGACGCCTGATGCGCGCCAGTGCGTCATCGCGTCCGGCAGGCAATGGCTGCTCCACCAAGGTAACGCCGGCGTCGGCGCAGGCCGCAAGATGCTGCGCGAGATTGTCTTCCGTCCAGGCTTCATTGGCATCGACGATTAGTTCGGATTTTGGCGCGGCCTTGCGCACGGCGTGAATACGTTCGATGTCACCGTCGCCGCCGAGCTTGATCTTGAGAAGCGGGCGATGCCCGGCTTTTTCCGCGGCCTCCGCCATCACGTCGGGCGTGCCGAGCGAAATCGTGAAGGCTGTCGTCAGCGGTTTCGGCGCTGGCAATCCCAGCAAATCCCAGACACGCCTGCCGGCTTCCTTGGCCTCCAGATCCCACAGCGCGCAATCGAGTGCATTGCGGGCGGCACCGGGCGGCAGCAGCGTTTGCAGCGCCATGCGGTCGAACTGCTTGCCGCTTAAAGCCATAACCGCCGCAAGTGTCGCTTCCGCCGTCTCGCCGTAGCGGGCGTACGGCACGCATTCCCCGCGCCCGCGATAGTTCCCGCGACTTAACCGCGCCACAATCACCACGGCTTCTGTTTTCGCGCCCCGGCTGATGGTGAAGTTGCCTTCGATCGGCCAGCGCTCGATTAGCGCATCAAGACTCATGGGCGCGGCGGTCATTTGCGGGGATCGGCGGTCAGGGTGTGAGCGGGCTTGCTAGGGCGCCGCAATTATGGCTCTTTGGGCCACCCCCGTACAGGTCAGGTGTTTCATGAAAGATGAGCGCATCGTGATAGATTGCCTTGTCATGTGCGCGAAGATTCGATTGAGGAGCCGGCGTTGCAAGAGCTTGTCCTAGACGGCAGTCCCAATTTGGAACAGGTCACCATGGGTTCGGCGCTGGCGCTGCGCGCCACCGGTGAATGGACGGTGCATCATGCGCCCGATCTGGAGAAAATCGTCGAGACCACCGAAAAGAACAGCGCGGGCAGCGGCGGCATCATCATCGACGTGTCGCAGGTCCGCAGCCTCGATACGTTCGGCGCGTGGCTGATTGAACGGCTGCGCCGCAATCTGACCAATGGCGGTATCGCCCCGAAGATCGCCGGCCTGTCTGCGAATTATGCCAGCCTCGTCGATGAAGTCAGCCGCGTCAAAACCGACGTGCCGGAGCCGAGGACACCCGCGACGCTGACGAGCGTGCTGGAATCGGTTGGCCGCAGCGTCTACGACGTCGGCCAGACGCTACTTGGCCTGATGGCCATGATGGGTTCGATCCTCAACGCGCTGTGGCGCGTGGTGCTGCATCCGACCGGCTTCCGCTTGACATCGACAATCCATCACCTCGAGCAGGTGTGCTGGCGCGCGGTGCCGATCATTCTTCTCATCACGTTCCTGATTGGCTGCATCATCGCCCAGCAGGGCATCTTCCATTTCCGCAAATTCGGTGCGGATGTTTTCGTGGTCGATATGCTCGGCGTGCTGGTGCTGCGCGAGATGGGCGTGCTGCTGGTGGCCATCATGGTCGCAGGACGTTCCGGCAGCGCCTATACGGCGGAACTCGGTTCCATGCGGATGCGCGAGGAGGTCGATGCCTTGCGCACCATGGGCTTCGATCCCACTGAAGTTTTGATCCTGCCGCGCATCATCGCGCTTTTGATCGGCCTGCCGATACTCGCATTCCTCGGCGCAATGGCGGCCCTTTACGGCGGCGGGCTGGTCGCATGGGCTTACGGCGGCGTGCAGCCGGATGCTTTCCTGCAGCGGCTGCGCGAGGCGATTTCGATCAATCATTTCGTCGTAGGCCTCGTCACAGCGCCGTTCATGGCGCTGGTGATCGGCGTGGTGGCCTGCGTCGAGGGTAACGCCGTGAGGGGAAGTGCCGAATCGCTCGGCCAGCACACCACCGCATCGGTGGTGAAATCGATCTTCTTCGTTATCGTGATGGACGGCTTGTTCGCGATCTTCTTCGCGACGATCAACTACTAGTCGGCCGCTTCAATTAGTTTGAAAGGGCATGTTTTTTGTGATTCGATTCCGTCGGGACGCGAGCGACGGAGAGGATCATGGCTACCAAGGAGATTTCGGTAAAGAAATATGTCGTGCGGCTGAGCGGCGAGGAGCGCGAACAGCTTGAGACGCTGATCCGGAAAGGAAAGAGCCCGGCGGGCCAGCTGCTGAAGGCGCGGATTTTGCTGAAGGCCGATGTCTCGGAAGCTGGCCAAGGGTGGAGCGATAGCCGGATCATCGAAGCTCTGGAGACCAGCCCGTCGATGGTTTACCGGGTGCGCAAGCAACTGGTGGAAGAGGGCTTCGAGGCAGTGTTGAGCCGCAAGCAACGGGCGACGTCGCCGGTTGCGCGGATTTTTGATGGCGAGAAGGAAGCCAAGCTGGTTGCCCTGGCCTGTTCCAAGCCGCCCAAAGGACGCGTCCGCTGGACCCTTCGGTTGCTGGAGAACAAGGTCGTGGAGCTCGGCATCGTCGATCGCGCCAGCGACTCAACAATCGGGCGCGCGCTTAAAAAAACATCCTCCAGCCCCATCGCCGACAATGCTGGGTCATCCCGCCGAAGGCCAACGGCGCGTTCGTAGCCGCCATGGAAGACGTGCTGGCCATCTACACGCGCCCGCACGATCCCGATCGTCCGCTGGTTTGTCTGGACGAGACCTCGAAACAGCTGCTCGCCGAAACGCGCGTGCCGATCCCGATGAAAGCGGGACGCCCAGCCCGCTTCGATTACGAGTACGAGCGCAATGGCACGGCCAATCTCTTCATGATGTTTGCTCCGCTCGAAGGCTGGCGACATGTCGAGGTCACAGATCGCCATGCCGCCGTCGACTACGCTCAGGTCTTGAAGGACTTGGCCGATATCCACTTCACGCGCGCCAAAATCATCGTTCTGGTGCAGGACAATCTTAGCGTCCACAGCAAGGCTTCACTCTACCAAGCCTTTCCGGCATCCGAAGCCCGGCGGCTGGTCGAGCGCTTCGAATGGCACTACACTCCAAAACACGGCAGTTGGCTCAATCTGGCCGAATCCGAACTCGGCGTTCTAACCAAACAATGCCTCGATCGCCGCATCCCCGACAAACAAGCCCTGATCGAGGAAATTGCCGCATGGCAGCACGACCGCAATGCCAACCACGCCAAAGCCGATTGGCACTTCTCAACATCCAATGCGCGCGTCAAGCTCAAGCATCTATACCCATCAATCTAACTGAATCGGCCGACTAGCATTTCTCGGCCAAAATCGCGCTGCAAAAATACCCCTGGATTTTCCCATAAGTTGCGGTCGGGCCGTTAACCTTTCCTCAAGAAGTGCCTCGCCCGGCCAAAGTCGCATGCTAATGCTCATCCCAGTTTCCAGACGCGCAATCCTTCGGAAAGCGCTCGCTACAGGCTTTTGAGAGTTCATGTCCCATCCGTCGCATTGGTCGCCATCTCGTGATTTCCTGCCCGATCAGGAGCAGAAACAAGCTGCTCTGAACTATCTCAACGAGGCGTGGGCGGAGGCACGGCACGACGGGGTCGATGGAGATTGTCTGGCGCAGGCGAGCCTGTTTGCGGCGTTCGCCGAACTCGTCGGCACCTATGGCGAGGACGCCGTTGCGAAATTCGTCGAAGGTCTCGCCGGTCGCGTCCGCAGCGGCGAGTTTTCTGTCGTCGTCTTCAAGCAGTAAGCTCTCACAAAGCGATCATTGCGGCTCGATCTGACTGCGCAACTTTCGATACATTGCGAGATAGTCGCCGTCGCCGGTCGCTAAATATCGCTCCTTGAGAAAATCGCACGCGATCAGCGAGCGGCGCGTGACATCGTCGAGGTGACGAAGATGCTGCGACACGTTGGGCGCGAAGATTCTCAAATCGCCTTGTGAGAGAATGAGCGAGGCAAACCGCTCCTGCACGAATGTTTTCATCGGTGCGTGGCCGTCTTCGTGACGGGTCAGCTCGGCCAGATCGGCGCCTCGGCCATTCTCGACAAACTCAAAAAACTTCTCGCCGATATCCAGCCATTTCGTCCAGTAGTCCGGTTTGGCAATTATATAATTGCTGAACACGGATGTCTTCGAATGTGTGACCAGAGTCTGCAAATTCAAGCCGAATCCGATCGAATCCAGAAATCGCTGGCTGCCTTCCAAGAGACCTGGATGCCGGAATTCACCCTGTTCGAACGGGCTCAGGAAATAAGCCAACACGTTTGCACCGGGCGAAAAAAGCGCGATGTCCGCATGCGCATCGATTCGATCGAGGGCGCTCAATACGAATCCGGATGTAAATCCGGTCTTCTGTTCGAACTTCGGGGAGAGAAAGCCGTACCACGCGCCTTCTTCCAGTTTATTCTTTCGAAGAAAATTCCGAATCACCCAGAACTCGAACCAGTCGGGTCGTTCATTGGACGTATTGTCTAAAGGAATGAAACCGGTATCCAACATTTCACGCGACTGCGGATCGTAAAATATCTGGTACACAAATTTCTTTGCGCCGCCCGACATTGCAGGGCTATCCGTCAAACCAGTCATTTCGGCCTTCGTTCACGACGGAAGCTCAGATCTTCATCGTGTCTTGAAACTGTACCGCTTCGCCGCTCGACGGCGTCGTCAATTCGCCCTGCCACATGACCCGTTTGCCCCGCACGAACGTTCCGACCGGCCAGCCTTTGACTTTCATGCCGTCATAGGGCGTCCAGCCGGCTCGCGACGCCACCCATTTATTGGTTATGGTTTCTTCGCGTTTCATATCCACAACCGTGAAGTCCGCATCGTAACCCGCCGCGACTCGTCCTTTGCCGGCGATATTAAACAGCCGCGCGGGGCCGGCGCTGGTGAGATCGACAAATCGCGCGAGCGATAATTTTCCCGCATTCACATGGTTGAGCATCACCGGCACCAGCGTCTGCACGCCGGTCATACCCGATGGCGACGCCGGATAGGTCTTCGCCTTCTCTTCAAGTGTGTGCGGCGCGTGATCTGAACCCAGCACATCGATAATGCCTTGCGCAATACCGCGCCAGATACCATCACGATGGCTGGCGTCGCGCACCGGCGGATTCATCTGAACGCGGGTGCCGAGCCGCTCATAATCCTCCGGTCCCGCCAGCGTGAGATGATGCGGCGTCGCTTCGCAGGTCACGAGGTCTTTGTGTTCGCGCAAATAGTCTATCTCCTCTTTGGTGGAGATATGGAGGATGTGAATCCGTTTGCCGGTTTCTCGCGCAATCTTCACCAGCCTCTGCGTCGCCATCAAGGCTGCGGCCTCGTCGCGCCATATCGGATGTGACCGTGGATCGCCTTCGACGCGCAGATGCTTGCGTTCGTTGAGGCGGTATTCATCCTCGGCGTGAAATGCAGCACGGCGGCGGATTACCTTGAAAATCCGCCGCAGGCTCTCGTCGTCCTCCACCAGCAGTGAACCGGTCGATGAACCGATAAACACTTTCACGCCAGCGCAACCTGCCGCGCGCTCGAGGTCCGGAAGATCGTTGACGTTCTCGCGCGTACCGCCAATGAAGAACGCGAAATCGCAATGCATGCGATGATGGGCGCGCTTGATCTTGTCGGCGAACGCGGCCTCCGTGATCGTCAGCGGATCGGTGTTGGGCATCTCAAAAACCGTCGTCACGCCGCCCATGACGGCGCTGCGCGAGCCGGTTTCAAGGTCTTCCTTATGCGTCAGGCCGGGTTCGCGAAAATGCACCTGCGTATCCATCACGCCGGGCAGAATGTGTAGTCCGTTGCAATCGATGATTTCTCCAGCGTTCGCATTGCCCAACGCGCCGATGGCCGCGATCCGCCCGTCTTTGACCCCGATATCCCGGACGCCCTCGCCGTCTTGATTGACGACCGTTCCGGATTTCAGGCCTGAAATCCGGAACGGTCGTCAATC